>CAZYBD010000114.1:0-21624 GCA_964645515.1 uncultured Dehalococcoidia bacterium
GTCAAACCCGTCCAGTACCTGGTAATCGAGGTATCACGCGACGGGCCTCCGGTGGTCGACGTGAACGCAGTGCTGAACCACGCGGTCACCCACCACCTGTTCGACGTTTAGACGCCGACGGAACCAGTCTACTTGATTCCAGAGTTCCTTACAGTAGCAAATTTCGCCTAGCCTTGATTACCGGCCAGGAACTGGTATTCGCTCTCGTCGTAGTATCTGTTGGCGCGTTGGTCCTAGGCACGGTTAGTTTCGGATTCGGGCTATCGGTCACCCCGGTGCTACTGTTAATGCTGGATGCCAAACCCACGGTGGTGGTCGTCAATTGCCTGACTGGACTGCTGCTGATAATGGTGTTGACCCAGACCTGGCGTCACCTGAACCTGCGGGTCAGCGGAGGTCTTGTGTTGGGAGGGGTGGTGGCAACGCCGGTTGGCGTATTGACTCTAAACTTCGCCGACCCGGGCACTCTCAAGATAATCATTGCTGTCTTGATCTTGGTCCTGGGCCTACTTAGTCTCACAGACATTAAACTGCCTTTATCCCAGCACCGCCTCTCAGGACCGGTCTTCGGGTTCGGCACTTCTCTGGCGGTGACCTCAATCAGCATCGGAGGGCCATTGGCGGCAGCATACGCCATAGGCCAACGTTGGGATCCTCAGGCGGTCAGGGCATCCTTGGCCCTACTGTTTCTGACCGCCAACACCGTAGCCTTCGCCCTGTACACCGCCACCGGCATGGTGGACCGCGACACACTGGTCAATATCGCAGTCCTGGTGCCCGGGCTATTTGTGGGATTCGCGATGGCGACTCTGGTGGTGGGCCAGATAAACGAGCGCGCCTTCCGGTACGTGGCCGTGGCGGTTATCCTAGCCGGCGGCTCGGTGCTTTTGGGACGGGAGGTAGCAAGGTTGTAGGCAAGAACCTACGCTAATAGACGCCAGCCTTCCAATTGAGTGCCCTCACCCTACCCTTCTGGAAGAGGACTAGAGGACAGAATAGGAACTGGTCTTCAGTCCTGAAGGTCGTGGTAGGCGGCCAAGGCGGCGGTAATACCGTCGCCTACCGCTGCTCCCAGCTGCCGAGTGGAATCAGCTCGGGCGTCGCCACAGGCGTAAACGCCTGGAACGGCAGTGCGCATGTGGATGTCCGTAAATACGTGCCCCAACGGATCCATTTCCAACAGGCCCTTCAAGTATTCAGTGTTGGGGTGGAACCCGACGTATATGAAAGCAGCAGCAGTGGGGTAGTCGTAAGTCTCTTCGGTTTTGAGGTTTTTGACCCGGGCGGTCTCCAGCGCCTCGTTACCAGTGAACTCCTCCACTACATGGCTCCACAGGAATTTGACTTTCTCGTTGTTTAACGCCCGCTCCTGTAGGACTGGTGCGGCCCGCAACTCGTCACGTCGGTGGATGTAGGTTACCGAATTGACGATGCCAGTTAGGTAATGTCCCTCGTCCATGGCAGCATCCCCGCCGCCGACCACCACCACGTCCTGGCCACGGAAAAAGTTTCCGTCGCAGACAGCGCAGTAGGACACGCCGCGCCCTGACAATTCATCTTCTCCGGTGACACCCAACTTGTTGTGAGACCCGCCTGTAGCGATGATCAGCGACTTAGCCGTGTAGTCCCGTTCATCCGTACGGACAGTCTTGACCGGCTTGTCCAAATCGTCCAAGCTCTGGACTTCCGAGTATTCAATTTCGGCACCAAAACGAGTGGTCTGTTGCTCCATCATCACGGCCAGGTCTTGGCCCTTCACGCCCTCGGGGAACCCAGGATAGTTCTCGATTTCGTCTGTAATAAGCAGTTGGCCGCCTGGTCCTAATTGCTCGATCAACAAAGTCTTCATCATCGCTCGGGTAGTATACAGCCCGGCTGCCAGGCCCGCCGCACCGGCTCCCAGGATAATGGCATCGTAATCAGCTTCCATATCAATAAATCTCCTAAGCGACCGAATGGCCGACCCCGGCAGAGTGTGATTGTTCTCGGAAAAAGTCCACAGTGGTGGCCAGACCATCGTCCAGATCGACCTTGGGCGCCCAACCCAGCTCCGCTGCCGCCCGGGAACAGTCCAGGCTTATCCGGTACACTTCTCCGGCCCTCCCGGCTGAATAAACGGCATCCCACTTATATCCTGTGATGCCTTTGAGCAGCTCGAATATTCGGTTCACGCTGGTGGCCTCGCCGGTGGCGATGTTCATTGCCATATTGTCGCCCAATCCGATGGCGGCTATGTTGGCGTCTATCACGTCGGACACCGACACGAAGTCTCTCTCTTGGTTGCCGTCACCGAAAATCTCCGGCTGCTTGCCTCCCAGCATCGCGGAAGTGAAAATAGCAATGACTCCTGCCTCTCCGTAGGGATCCTGTCGAGGACCGTACACATTGCCATAGCGTAGGGTAGTGTAGTTGAGTCGGAACTGGCGGTGGTAGAACTCCAGATACTGCTCGGCCACGTATTTGGACATACCGTAAGGCGACACCGGCTCTACTCGAGCGTCGTCCTGACAAGGGACGTCCTCCGGGTTGCCGTAGAGGGCTCCCCCGGTGGAGGAGTAAATTATTTTCTCCACCCCTACCCGGCGAGCGGCCTCGAGTAGGCGCAATGTGCCCAGGACGTTCGCGTTCATGTCCAGAATCGGCTCTTTGGTGGAGCGTGTAACACTGGTCTGGGCCGCCATGTGAAAAACTAGGTCCGGCTTCTCTTTCTCGAAAACGTCGGTGGCGGACTGTTGTGTGATGTCGGCATGGTGGAATGTGGCGTGGGGATTGAGGTTCTTCATTTTCCCGTTACTGAGGTCGTCGATGATAACTACCCGGTATTCCAGCTTCAGCAATCGGTCCACCATGTGGGAACCGATGAAACCGGCGCCTCCGGTCACCAACGCGGTCTTCCCTTCGTGCATGCTGCGCCCCTCAAGTATTGGGTGGACGGGTCTCTGGCCGGCTCCAAGCAATCCCTCTCCTGTTACCAGGCCAGTCTGGAAATATGATAAACCTCAACTGCTAGCCAGTACAACGCCGCTTCAACTTGGGTGCTGGCTGGGCTTGAGAGAATAGGTCTTCTAAAAGCTCGGTGCGATAGGTGTACCAGCCTTCGGTATGCCTAACTTCCGCGGACCTTTGGGTCGGTTCCCAAACGTTGGAGCAGGGCTTTGGATATGTTACAGTTTTACCGGTTCAACTCACCGGTTGCGATCAGCAAATTAAGGAGGCCGGACGATGGCCGACCAAATAGGATTTATCGGACTGGGCATCATGGGCAAGCCGATGGCCCGTAACCTGCTGAATGCAGGTTATCATCTAACTGTTTACGACGTAGTGGGGGACGTAGTGGAGGAATTAGTAGGCGACGGGGCCACAGCCGCCTCTTCCTGTGCCGAAGTTGCTGCCGCTACCGACACGATCATCACCATGGTTCCGGATTCCGCCGATTCTGAAAAAGCAATCACTGGTCCAGGCGGCGTGTTGGAAGGGGCGAAACCGGGTTCCGTCGTAATAGATATGAGCTCAATAGCGCCGCTGGTCTCTCAAAAAATCGCCACCGCCTGCGCTGACAAGGGCGTGGAGATGCTAGACGCCCCAGTGAGCGGTGGGGAGCCGGGAGCAATCAACGCCACTCTGGCGATCATGGTCGGCGGGAAACAGGAAGTCTTCGACCAGGTCTACGACCTGCTGAATTGCATGGGCGGCAATGTCGTCTTGACCGGAGACATAGGTGCTGGCGGGGTGACCAAGCTGGCCAACCAGATCATTGTAGCCGCGAATATCGTGGGCCTGAGCGAGGCGTTGGTATTGGCCCAGAAAGCTGGAGTCGATCCAGAGCGGGTCTTGAACGCCATCCGCGGCGGCCTGGCTGGAAGCGCGGTAATGGAGGCCAAGGGCCCGATGATGCTCAGCCGCAACTTCCGTGCCGGGTTCAGGGTTAACCTGCACCAGAAAGACCTTCGAAACGTGCTCCAGACTGCCGACCAGGTGGGCGTTCCACTGCCAGTGACTTCTCAGATC
The DNA here is from genome assembly GCA_964645515.1 of uncultured Dehalococcoidia bacterium. Taxonomy (GTDB): domain Bacteria; phylum Chloroflexota; class Dehalococcoidia; order Lucifugimonadales; family UBA3495; genus VXOI01. The sequence continues at coordinate 4,009 of CAZYBD010000114.1, forward strand.
CAGCAAATGCTGGGCACGTTGATGAACGAGGGCGAGCACAATGCCGACCACTCGGCGTTGTTGAAAATAATTGAAGACCTGGCCAAGATCGAGGTCAAAGCCGGTGGCTAGTAATTAGCCGTGACCGTTAACTCAAGTCTCTGAAGCGTGCGTCCCGCCAGTCTAGGGCTGCACGCAGTCCCTTTTCAGCACTAATGGCGTTAAACTGTTCCCGCTCAGGGCTGGTGCTGGTATCGAACAACGTCATGAGCTCCAGATTGTGGTTGACTGCGTTCAAGAACCCCATGGACTCCAGCGACCGGTTGATCGCGGCCTTTGTGAGCTTCACGCCCAACTGGGGCAGCAAGCATATTTTTTTTGCCACCCTCTCGCACTCAGCCATTAGTTGATCATGGGGCACTACGCGGTTGACCAGCCCAATGCGGGCCGCCTCGTAAGCGTCAACAGTGTCGCCGGTCAGGAGAAGTTCCTTGGCGTTGGCCAGGTTGACGCTGTAGGGCGTGATCAACAGAGGAGCGCCGAAGCCAGCCCGTATTTCGGGTTCTCCCAACACCGCCCGATCCGAGGCGATCTTTACGTCGCAGACCTGAACCAACTCGCAAGCCCCGCCCAGAGCATAGCCGTTGACCGCCGCGATCACCGGTTTGCTCAGGTTCCACACCATCATGAAGGTCTCGATGTGGCTTTGGAGATGGGCTCGCCAGGCATCGCTCGGTTCGTTGAGCGGATCGAGAGACCCCGGTCCTCGCTGGATGTCGAATCCCGCCGAGAAGGCCCGGCCCGCTCCCGTAAGTATTACTGCACGAACCTCTGGATCTGTTTCGATGACGTCTAAGGCCTCCCGGAATTCCGCTACCAGGTTTGCGTTCAGAGCGTTGAGTTTCTCCGGCCTGTTGAGGGTGACGTAGCTGATGAAATCTTTGCGCTCGTAGATGATGTTTTGAAACGCCACTTCGGACACCGTTGTTGTCTCCGCTTGCGCCCGACTAACGGGGAGTGGAAACGATCTCGATGCTGTCGATTGTAACGGGAGTGTCCGGGCGGGCTTGGCTGTTGGTGCCGACCCTCGAGATGGCGTCTACCACGTCTCGACCTTCGATTACTTTGCCAAAGATCGTGTGGTTGCCGTTCAGATGGGGAGTGGGCGCCGTGGTAATAAAGAACTGGCTTCCATTGGTATTTGGGCCGGCATTGGCCATGGCCAGTATGCCTGGCGAATCAAACACCAGGTTGGCAACTATTTCGTCCTGGAATTGGTATCCGGGCCCGCCGGTGCCAGTCCCTTGGGGGTCGCCGCCTTGGATCATGAAGTTATCTATAACACGGTGGAATATCAGCCCATCGTAGAAACCGCCATTGGCCAGGAACACGAAGTTGTTGACAGTGACCGGGGCCTGGGCGGCGAAAAGCTCCACCCTGAAGCTCCCCTGATTGGTACTAAACGTGGCTGTATGTTCGGCGGAAACATTTATGGTGAGCGGCGGTGGGCTGGAGAATCTCCGCACGGTAGCCTGGCCGCTTGAGAGAGTGGGAGTCGCGGCCGTAGCAGCGGTCGGAGGCAACGAGGCTGAGCCGACCGGTTCTGTTGTAGGCGCCGGAGCCGGAGTAGGCGTTTCCATGATACAGCCTGCCAGGGCAAGGGACGCAGCCAATACAGTGATCAAAATCCAGATTCTCATAAGTGACATTCGGTCCTTTCCAGAATCAAATAATTGCCGTTTCTCTAGCGCCTGGAAATGGCGCCGGTCGCGTGTCGCCTAAGAGGATAGCACAAGGTCCCCTCTGTTTCCTGGGAGCAGACCGGAGATGCGGAGAATCCGGTCTGCAGGGCGGGGTTAGCTCCCCCAAAACGCGGGACGGAAGTGGAGAATGTCGGTGACGGCGCCGGTCCGTTCCTCGGACCACACCGGCTCGACGGCCAATCCCGACTCCACTTCCAAGGGGTCTATACCGCCTAGCTGGTGTATGAGTCCACCTCTGGCATCGGGCCAGGTGACCAGGGCCACAACCAGCGGACTAGACAGGGGCTGTTCGTCGAGGTCTTGGTGCAGAACCGTATAGCTCCGGACGAAGCCGGGCCCTTCCATAGGAACCCACTCTGAGCGGGTCTCAACGAAACACCGCTCGCAATACATTTTAGCCGGGAGCAGCAGATCCTGACATTTGGGGCAGGGAGCTGCCAGGATCTGCCGATCGTCCCGCAGCCCCTTGAAGAACCGCTCGCCGGCCACTCCCAGTGTGTAACGGTGGCTCATGGGGATGGTGCCGGCCACCTGGCGCATATTTCTGGGCTGACTCACTTTATCCAGCATTCGGCTGTATCCTGCTCTCCCACACCTTGCTGCTCACTGGGTCACCTGACGGGTCTGAAGTACTCAATGTCCGTAACCAGTCCTTCCCGGCGTCTGGCCGGTTTCCACACGGCCTCCACCGGATCTCCGAAGTGAAGGATGCTCTGGATCTCTTCCAATGTCTCGCCCACCTCACTCATTTTGTGAAGAATAGCCATGCCAGGACTAGCGCCGTCGATCTCGATTACCGCTGGGACTTCCGGCGTTTGCCTCCTCGAAGCATCCCAGTTGACGAATGAAACCGAAAATGTGTTGATGCAGCCGGTATCGGCCAGTTCCACCCATTCGTCAATGGGCCGGAAACACAACTCGCAAAATGCCCTCGGTGGAACCATGGTTCTGCGACACTCGAGACACCGCACACCCAGAATCTTGCCTTTTTTAAAGCCGTCCAGATACCTGCTCATCGCCAGACCAGCATCCCAGTGGTAGTGCGATTTGACCGCCCACGTTGTGACCAGGACTTCACCGGTGGTCAGAGCGTGGTCTGTTAGCGAGGTTCCTCTGAGCTCCTTCATTGCTACTTCCCCATTACGACAACGGTACCGACCTGCATCAAATCCCCCCACGCCTGGGACAGACCGCGGCGCACTTCGCGCTTCACCTGGCGTGGGCCGGCCTCTCCCTGGAGCTGCCAATAGATTTCCGCGCACTTCATCATGCCGGCGGCGGCTATGGGATTGCCCACTCCCAGGAGACCGCCGGACGGGCTGGTAGGTATGCCGGTCTCCGTATCCCGGTCCCAATGTCCTTGCTCCAGCAGTTTGGGAGCCTGACCTTTTTCGGCCAGCATCAACCCTTCTAGATGATGGAGTTCTTTGTAAGCGAAAGGGTCATAAGGCTCCGCCACATGTATTTCCCGCTTTGGATCGCTGATGCCCGCCATTTCGTAGGCCATGCGGGCCGCTTTCTCTACGTAGCGAGGATAGTGGAGGTCGCGGTTTGTCCAATAAGAGGTGTCCAGGTTCCAACCGACGCCTTCGATCCAGACCGGCGACTTGCCCAGTCGTCGGGCGAACCGCTCGGAGACCAAGACCATGGCGCCTGCACCGTCGCTGATAGGCGAGACCATCAGGCGTTGCACAGGCCAGGCCATTACCTCGGAGGCCATGATGTCTTCGATTTCAAAATCGCCGGCGACTCCCGCCTGAGCTGAGGGGTGGTCCAATCCGTTGCGCTTGTTCTTTTGGGCCACCCGGGCAAAAGTTTCCATTGGTACGCCGTAGGTTTGCATGTACCGGTTCATCTCCAGGGAGAAGATCCACAGCAGGTTGACACCCAGGGGACGCTCGGTGAACTGATCGTAAATAGCGTTGAAGGCGCCTTGAGGGTGAGGCAACGCCGGCGACATTTTCTCTTCGGCAACGACCAAGCAAGTGTCGAAATGGCCGCTGGCGATGTGGTACCAACCGGTGACTAGCCCGAATACTCCTGACCCGCCGCCCACGTAGGTCCGCATATACGGCTTGCCCCACGCCCCGGCACCGTCTGCCAGATACTCGCCCTTCATGTGGACCCCGTCGAAGGCCTCAGGGGCCGTAACCGTGACCACGCAATCGATGTCGTCAATGGTCATTCCGGCATCCTCCAATGCAGAGTTGGCGCCTTCGAAGGCCAACTCCTTGGAGGTCTCCAGTGCACGGCGCATGAACTTGGTTAACCCCGCACCAACCACGGCTACTCTGTTTTTATAGGGCATTCCCTACCTACTCCACCCCAAGCACTACCACACCGCCTGTGGCGGTAGGCAGACCACGCCACGACTGGGCTAGGCCGGTTTTAACGTTGGGCAGTTGGTGCTGCCCGGCGGCACCGCGCAATTGTAAGACCACTTCCAACACGCTGCGAAGCCCAGAGGCGTCGTGAGCGGCACCACATCCCAGGTTGCCGCCGGAAACGTTGACCGGCAGGCTTCCCTTTGAGTCGAACGCGCCCCGTTCCAGCATTTGGCCGGACTCTCCTGTCGCCGCCAGGCCCAAGGCTTCCAGGTGCTGCAACTGTTTGTAAGAAAAAGTATCGTCAACCTCGGCGAAGTCGATCTCCGAGGCAGGGTCGCTAATTCCAGCCATACGGTAAGCCTGCTCGGCAGCCTGCTGGGCATAGGTTGCCCGGTAGAAATCCCTCTCTTCTATATTTGGTGAGTCTTGATTCCAACCGATGCCCCGGATAAACACAGGCGAGCCGTTGAGCCGCGATAGAATCGACTCTCGGGCCAAAATCATAACGATTGCCCCATCTGCCAGGTCGGCCACGTCGCCGCGCTTTAGTGGTTCCGCCTCTGGATGGGATGCCATCACGTCATTCACGGTGAGGTTAGCGGGGTAGGCGGCCAGCAAGTTGTAAAGCGCGGCCCGGCGGTTCTTAGCGACAACTAATGCTGCCTGTTCCTCGGTGTTGCCGGTCTCTTCAAGAAACCCTCGCATCTCCATTCCTGCGAGGAACCTGGGATGAAATCCCAAAGGCCGGGCGAAAACCGGGTCGAGGGCGAAGGCCTCGATGTGAGCCGGGAAATCTATATTGGAGGCCTTGCTGTGGCCTTCGATAACCGCCACGTCCAACTGCTCCGTCTCCAACTGCATCACCAAAGATGCGAGGCCAGTAATACCATCGGAGGTGACCGTGTGGACCGGCTTCAGAACGGCGCCTAATTGATCTGGGACGTACTCATCGGCGATGGCCATCCCTTCCACATAATCTTCGGTGATGGACACGAAGGTGCTTACGTCGTTTGGCTCTATCCCGGCGTCTTCATACGCCTTGACCGCCGCCTCAAAAATCAACTCCCTGAACGAAACTTCAGGAGTGACAGGGCGGAAGGGGGTGAACCCGGCGCCAATAATTGCTACCCGCTCAAACATAAAAACTCAGGGCAGGCCAAGTATGACCGGCCGAAGATCGCTATTATGCAAGTATATCCCGCCTTGCAGCACGCTTTTGAGCATACCAGAATGGGTGGGCCGCAAGAAGATTAGTTAGTACAGGTAGTCGTCATATTCGGGGTACTCTTCTTGGCCACGACCAGATCTCAGCTTCCTGTAGACGGCGCGAACCACGAAAGCGACAATCACCACCAGAAAGGCTCCGACAATCAGCCAGCTACTGAAAAAAACAAAAGGCGCTGCGTTATCCCCTGAACCCTGTGAGTCCGGAAATCCAGCTGGCGCTCTGATAGGACTGCTCGGAGCATCCATGGGACCGGTCTCGACACTGGTCCAGAGTGCGTCCAGTCCGTCGGTATCGAACCCATAAGTCGACAGCAACGACGGATCCACCTGCTTTCCGCTGCCCAGTTCAGCCACAAGATGCCGGAACTTGTCTTCACCGTATTCGCCGATCAGAAAGGTAACAACGCTTTCGGCTTTTTGATAGAAAATTCCAATGTTGTTCGGGGTGCCGGAGACCGCAGCCATTGCCCGCAAAGGCAAAGTCCGACCAGCCAGGGTTCGGCTGCTGAGCGCTCCACTCCCCGGCTCAAAGTAGCTAGCTACTCCCTCTTCCAGCCAGGCCGGGAGGTGCGGACTACGTTCGCCCAAGGCTTGGTTGAACAGCAGATGGGCCGATTCGTGCGCGATGATACGCCGGTCCAGACCCTGGCCCACAAAGACCCCCTGTTCGGGAAAGGCGAAACCGCCGAATATTCCCCGTTCCGTGGTGGTCCGGCTCTGCGCGGGAAAGGCCTCCTGAGCGTCGGACGACCTGCTATAGATAACGCCCTTTATGCTATTAGACAGTTCCAGTTGCAGCACGCGAAGCATCCGGTCCAAGTCTTGCTGAACACCTCTGGCCAGGCTGGCAACGCGCGTTTCGGAGTGCCCGTAGTACAGCAAAGTGAGTGGACCGATCTGAATCCGCTCCCAATCAAAGCGGTCGTCCAAGTATTCCACCGAGGAGCGGTCGGACGTGAAGACGTTACCCTGTGCGTCGCTGATCTCGTAGTAGTAGTCTATGACGGCACCCGGCGGAAGGTAGGTGACGCTGTTGGGAGGCAGTACCTGTGTGGCAGTGATCTTAGTGTCCGGCTCGAAATCGGCGTAGGCGTAAGCCCAAATCCTGGTGTCTGCCGGCCGGTAAAAGACCCGGACCTCTACGATTTCTTCTTCCCCCTCAACCGTCAGGGTCAAGTCCACTTCGCCGGGAAAACTCACCACAACATCCGATTCCACTATTTGGATGCCACCGGCAGCGGATGCCGGAGATGGACTCAATTGCCAGGAAGACAAGGACAGCAGCAGTCCCACGACGACGATCTGGACAGAACACCGCCTGATCCGTTCCCCGGACGGCTTAAGACAGCTTAAATAGATCATTTGCCAGTGCGGTGGGTCTGTCGACAGGCTCAGTGGGAAGGGATACTCGGAATATTTCCGAGCCGAGCACCGTTGAGTCTGGTTGAATATAAGGGGCCAACAAGCGTTGAGCACCTCTGCGATTCCCCGGAGGGAAAACTCCGGTATGCATCGATTATACGTTGGAACCGCCGTAATCGCTTGTGCTTGCCAACCTTTGCCCTCCATCGCCAATTGGACTTTCATTCCATCCCAAACCCCAACGATAGCCATCCAGTCCGCCGTCTTTCCGCACCACGCGGTGGGATTGGAGGCGCAGGGATCGGTCGGTCGACGGCACCGCTAAGTTTTCCAGATCCTTTCCCGAGTTACTTCCTGGTATGTGCGGGTTTCACCGCCGGGTCTGGCAACTGCTGCAGGCCATCCCCGGCGAAAGAATTTCAAGCGGGTTGCCGTAAATATCTCAGCATCGTTCTCTCATTTATGTAATTCAGTGGATTTAGACTTGTTAGTAGCCATATAGTAACGGATTACCTTTTAATCACACTGGACTTGAAATGCTAATCGTTTTTTAACTTCGTTTAATCCTAATTCAATAAACCATGACTGTGGTCCATTGATGATCCGTACATACGTTCTATATAATCCGGTGCCAGCTGGTAGTCGCACTCAAGCAAAAATATTGCATCAGGTTTGACAGGTTTGATATGAAGAATTTTAAGGAGCTTTTTTAAGGAGCTTAAGGTGTGGGAGAAAAGCCATCGGCGCTGGTTCTGACAGCCTTCCGGGCAACTAAGAAGTTCTCCAAATTGCTATGGGATCAGCAAACGAACTGGAATACCTCATTTTAGTAAGCCGAACCCTGGATTATATGCCAGCTTCGGAATATGAATCGCTCGCGTGGACACCGCCGAAGTAAAACGAATGCTCACATCCTTTGTATGCACCCTCAAATTAGTCAGTCGGTCGCTGAATGCTGACAGCTAATAGCTCTGACCGCTCTATCGCCTGTGTACTCGTCACCCATCTGCCGGTAAAAGCTGAGGTGAGGCGCTATCCCGAACTGCGGGGAAAGCCGGTCATTATCACAGAAAGTTACGGCTCCAAGGACTTGGTGCTGGACAACTCTCCACAAGCCCAGGGCCTTGCGCCGGGCATGACACTGCAAGAAGCGCTAGCCCGGTGTAAGGAGGCCGTCCTGTTGCAGGCTGATGGACCCCACTACAACGACGCTTTCGACAACTTGATGCACTCCTTGGAGGCGCGAAGTCCGCTGGTAGAAAAGGCTGGCATGGGCTGCGCATACGTGGGCCTAGACGGATTAAATGCGATGTATGGAGGCGAGGCACGGGTCATCGCTTCCTTGATCCAGGCTGCGCCCCAAGAGTTCAACCCCCGTATCGGAGTAGCTGAGGGGAAGTTCCCGGCCTACGTTGCCGCCGCCACCGCCGAAGGCGGCAGGAGCACCAGGGTGCCCCAAGACGTGGCCGGGTTCTTGAGCGGGATATCGGTGAACCTGCTGCCCTTGTCTTGGGACAATAAAACCCGGTTGCAACGTTTCGGCATCTACACCCTGGGACAGTTGGCCAGCCTACCCGTGGGTGCCGTGCAGAGCCAGTTAGGCTCCGATGGGGAAAAGGCCTGGGAGTTGGCCGGGGGACTGGACAACAGTCTTTTGGTGCCCCACCGCTACGAACCAACAGTAGAAGAGTCGCTCTCCTTCCCTTCGCCGGTCGTTACCTGGCACCCGATTTTAATGGCGTTGGAGGTCTTGCTGGGACGAGCCTTCGCCCGTCCAGAAGTAGGCGGACGGTACGTTCAAGCCGTTACTCTGGAGAGCCATATATTCCGCCGCCCCCCCTGGGTAAAGCGGTTTACTTTTAAAGAGGCCATATGCAACAAAGATAAGGGCCTAGCCGCCCTGAAGAGCCGTATGGACAGCCTGACCCTGCCTGGGCCGCTGGAAGAGATGAAGTTAACCCTGACCGGCTTTACCGGTGAATCGGGCATCCAGACCAATCTTTTTCCAGATGTTCGTAAACATGAACAACTCAAGGATATGATGCGGCAGTTGGAGGTGCACCTGGGTGGGAAGCCGCCTATTTACCAAATAAAGGGGATAGAGCCGTGGTCGCGAATTCCAGAAAGACGCCAAGTACTAGTGCCATTCGACCCGTAAGCTACCGGTCTCTGAACCTGCCGACTCCTGTGGACGTAACCGAGGACAGCCAAGAGAGGCCGCTGTCGGTCACTTTAACCTCCACCGTTCCCCGCGTCCGGCCCACTAAAGCATCGGCCACACGAAAAGGCCGGACCTCTAGAGTGACTTCCATCGACGACCTGTGGCAGGTGGATGACGAATGGTGGCGAGAAAGGCCCATTTCCAGAACGTACTACCAGGTCACCACAGAGGACAACCACCAATTCATTATCTTCCGAGACCAAACCAACGCCACCTGGTACCGTCAGAGAGAGTTTTAGCGGTCAGCCATCAGCCATTCAATTTCCTTAGCTCAGGGCAGCAACCCTATGCGCATAAGGATTTGAGATGCGATGACAGATGAACAAGTCAACTGCCAGTAGAAAGCTGACTGATGACCGCCACCCTGCCTCCACATGCCGTTTGGCAGTTTCTTGTCTCCCATGAGCCTGACCATGGCCACCAGAGGTTTCATGGGATTAAATAGCAAAGACGTCTTGGTAGGTAGGTTCCAGCTGAGGGTTACGACGGCCATCCAGCGTCGCTGTCATTCCAAATTCGGACTTGCCAATATTGGGCATCTTCGAATGAAATGCCACCCGTTGGGTGCACACCAACTTCTTAATAGCCACCTGATCGAGGTCTTACCATCTATTGAGAATACATACAGGTGTGGCCCACTGCTGAGCCACCCTATTGCCAGACCACGATATCGAATTCGTAGGGACCCATTTCGCGTGGCGGATTAGATCGCACATGGCCTCTAAGAGCTTATCCAGAGGCGCGTGTATCGTAATTTTAGGCATCGGATGCCCCGATGGTCCAGCGGTGCACGTTGAGCCGGAATATTGGACTATGGGCGGTTGTATGAGATAAATCGAGCACCAACAAGCGCACATCTTCCATTATGGGCACGTGCTGCCTGCGACTCCCTCCAGCCGCTGGAATGCTAGAATAAGCGCAAATAATCGGCCCAGCTCCCTCTTCGATAATCGCATCCCAGTTGCAAAGGTTGGAGGCAACCATGGACAGGCATCTGGTCATATCCTCGGACTCTCATGTCTTCGAGCCGCCTGACCTCTGGACCAATCGAATCGACTCCAAGTTCCGTGACCGAGCACCCCGTATGGAGCGGGTGGGGGGAGTCGACCAGCTGGTGGTGGAGAAGGACCAGACAATCGCTGGCATCGGTCTCATCTCCAACGCTGGGGCCCGGTTCGAGAACCCAGAGCAGATCTCCGCCCATGGACGTTTCGAAGACGTCTTGGTCGGCGGGTACGACCCCCACCAGCACATTAAGGACATGAAAATCGACGGCGTCGTTGGCGAAGTGCTCTATCCCTCCCAGGGCCTGTTCTACTTCAAGGTCGCCGACACTCCATTGATGTCAGCCATCTTCAGGACCTACAACGACTGGCTGGCCGACTTTTGCAGCGCGGACCACGACCGACTCAAGGGCATCGCCATGATCAACCTAGACGATGTTTCAGAAGGTATCTCCGAACTGGAGCGGACCGCCAAGATGGGCTTAGCGGGGGCAATGATTACCGAATACCCCGCAGAAGACCGCCGCTACGACGGCCAGGAATACGAGCCTCTATGGGCGACGGCACAAGACCTGAACATGCCTCTTAGCCTTCATACCGCGACGCGGCGTGAAGGACGAAACCGGGGTGCGGGGGGCAATACGGTCCGCGACGCCAGCGGGCGAGCCAACAAAGTATTTTACCCGGCCACCTCAATGTGCGATATGATCTTCTCCGGGGTGTTCGAGCGGCACCCGAGACTGAAACTGGCCATTGTGGAATTCGAGGTCTCGTGGGTGCCCTACCTGTTGGATTCCATGGACTACACCTACCGGGAACGCCACGAAGAAGCCCTCTATCGCTTCAAAGGAGAAACCCAACCCAGCGATTTCTTCCACAACAACGTATACCTCAGTTTCCAAGAAGACGCGGTTGGTATCCGCCTTCGCGACATCATCGGTGTGGACTCGTTGATGTGGGGGTCAGACTACCCTCATTCCGAATCGACCTTCCCGCGGTCACAGGAGGTATTAGCGGAAATACTCGCCGGTGTCCCCGGAGACGAACAAGCCAAGATAGTTGGAGGCAACGCGGCTAAACTGTACAGGTTTGACCAAGCGAAGGTAGCCCAGGAAATTTTGCCGTAACCTCATACCAATCAGAGTCCATCCACGGCGCCAGCAAGACCAAGGACAAGCCAGTCAGCCAGCAATAGTCAGGCGATGTTAAACATGGTGATTAAAGGCGGTCAGGTGGTCACTCCATCTAGAGCGGGAGAATGGGGCGTTGGGATGCAAGGCGAAAAGACGGCGGTAATGGTGGCCTCGACCGTCTCCCCCATCCAAATCCCCGAACCACTTTCTCACAAGTTGATTTCGTTACCGGCCACCAATATCATATCAACAATCCATGATAACTATCTGGGCAGAGTGCCACTTATCCGGAATCTAGTGATTCGCTACTATAATGCGAATTATAGGTCTATAGTCGCCTCAATATTGTTAAATCATAACCACTGCAGACGCGTTCTGGAACGTCATGAGCGACTCCTGATACTGACCGCTCTCTCCATTATCCTAGTTGCTTCAATGGCAGCGCTAAAGTTCCAATTCACCCTAAGGCCGTATTTCCATGTCATATGGCCTATAAATTTTCATCTTCGGGCGAACCGATAATGCTAGATCTCTCTCGATTAGAGAGAATTCGCATAGAATGCCTTGCGGGACTGACCGTCTCTCTGGCACTGGTGCCAGAGGCGGTAGCTTTTGCTTTCGTGGCGGGTGTTGAGCCACTGGTCGGCCTTTACGCGGCGTTCATCGTCGGACTGGTCACATCCGTGACAGGCGGACGGCCTGGCATGATTTCCGGCGCCACCGGAGCACTGGCGGTCGTTATGGTCGTGCTAGTTAAAGATCACGGTTTGGACTTTCTCTTCGTCACCGTGATCCTAATGGGTATCATCCAGGTTGCTGTCGGCGTATTGAAACTTGGCAATCTGATACGCATGATCCCCTATCCGGTGATGCTTGGGTTCGTCAACGGCCTAGCGATCGTAATATTGCTGGCACAGCTTGAAAGTTTCAAGGTAGAAGGGAGCGACGGAGTCGAATCGTGGCTGACCGGCAACGCACTGTTGATCATGCTCGGTCTGATAGCAGTCACGATGGCAGTGATCTACTTGTTACCCAGGCTCACCGTACGGTTCCCTGCCGCCCTGGCAGGAATAGTGATTGTCTCGGTCGCTGTGATTTTTGGGAACATCGACACCCACACGGTTGGCGATATCTCCAGCATCTCCGGAGGGCTTCCAACTTTCGGAATTCCCGATGTTCCACTGACTTTCGAGACCCTCCGGATTATCCTTCCATTCGCTTTCATCTTGGCTGGAATAGGGCTGCTTGAATCTTTGCTCACACTCACCCTTATCGACGAAGTAACCGACACTAAAGGCCAGAAAAACCGTGAGTGTGTGTCGCAAGGCGTCGCGAACGTAGTTACGGGTTTTTTTGGCGGGATGGGCGGCTGCGCGATGATCGGCCAGAGCGTGATCAATATCAAAGCCGGAGCGCGCTGGCGAATGTCAGGGATTTCCGCAGCCCTCTTCTTACTGCTCTTTATTTTGTTCGCATCGTCACTCATCGAACGAATTCCGATTGCAGCTCTGGTAGGCGTTATGTTCACAGTTGTCATCGGGACCTTCTCATGGTCAAGCCTACGCATTATTGGAAAAGTGCCTATATCCGACGCATTCGTGATGATTTTAGTTTCGGCGGTAACAGTAGCAACTGACCTGGCGACAGCAGTCTTGATCGGGGTGGTGGTTTCAGCCCTAGTTTTCGCATGGAAAACCTCTAGGCACATTTACATTGTCCCCAGCATCCATAACACACAGAACCGATCCAGTTACACCGTTCACGGACAGCTCTATTTCGGCTCGGTCAGCGAATTCAAAGAACTGTTCAATCCGTTGACCGATCAGGACGAGATAGAGCTCGATTTCGTTCACTCGCGCGTGTGGGATCATTCTGGAATGGAGGCGATCGTAGATCTGGCTCGCCGCTATGACCGAGTGGGTAAGAGTTTGACGCTTTCCCACCTGAACAAGAACTGTCAGCGAATGCTAAGCAAGGCCGATCTAATCACTTGGTCGCAGGGTGAAGATGACCAAAGTTTCAGGATAATAGTTTCCGGACTGGGTGGCTCGAATAACCAGCACTGATAGTTCGGGCTATAAATAAACCCTACCAGCAGTCTGAGACATTTCGGAGAGCTTCCTTCTGCCCACCTATTCAGGCGTGTTCAATCAGTTCACCGAAATGGCTATGCCCGCGTGATCGCCCCTCCTCGAAACATGTTGCGCGACGAGGCGTCAACCCGATAAGATGTACCCTAATTTTATGGTCGTCGCCGCTACGATTTGCGCCTGTGAGCTTCACCTCGGCAGCTCCATATTGATTCCTTAATCAAAAACATCGAGTGGGAGAAACGCCATATATGGATGCGCAAAACCTGAGAAATGTCGCCCTACTTTCACATTCAGGAGCCGGAAAGACCTCCCTGAGCGAAGCAATTTTGTTCAAGACCAATGCAGTCACACGGCAGGGCAAAGTCGAGGATGGCAACACCGTTTCCGACTACGAGCCCGAGGAGGTGAAGAGGGGCAGCAGTATCCAGACCACCCTGGTAGCGGCCACGGCCGACGGGTTCAAGATCAATTTTCTCGACACACCAGGTTATGACGACTTCATAGGAGAGGTTGTTAGTGCTCTACGAGTCGTGGAAGGCGCGGCAATTCTGGTAGCGGCGCCTTCGGGAGTCGATGTTGGCACCGAAAGGTCATGGGAGATGTGCGAATCTGCCGAATTGCCTCGACTGATCGTGGTCAACAAGATGGACCGGGAAAACGCCGACTTCAACCGCAACGTAGCCGACATTCAGGCAACTTTCGGCCGCCAATGCGTGCCGTTCCAGATACCCGTTGGTCAGGCTCAAGACTTCAAGGGCGTTGTCAGCGTCATAGACCCCAACGCGATCATCCCCGCCGATTTGACTGTGGAGGTTGAAGCCGCTCGCGAACGGTTGATTGAAGCTGCGGCCGAGAGCGATGACGAGTTGGCCGACCGCTACCTCAGTGGTGAAAAACTCACTGCGGAAGAGATAGAAAACGGCCTACGCAGTTCGGTAATGAAGGGCGAATTAGTACCTATCCTAGCCACCTCCGCCACCGAAAGCCTGGGCGTAGCAGAATATGTGTCCATGATTCGAGCGTTCCTGCCCTCTCCGGCAGACGCGCCTAAACCTCAGTTGTTAAAGGCAGGCACCAAAGAAGCGGTGAACTTCCATCCGGACTCCAACGCTCAGTTAGCCGCCCTGGTATTCAAGACAATGGCCGACCCATTCGTCGGCAAGCTCTCCATGTTCAGGGTCTACCAAGGCACTATCAAAAGCAACTCCGAGGTTTGGGACAGCACCCAAGGCCAGGCCGAGCGCGTTGGTCAACTCTACTTACCAAAGGGCAAGAGCCAAGACAACGTAGCAGAAATCACTGCCGGGGACATCGGTGCCGTGGGAAAACTATCGTCCACCGTCACCGGAGACACCCTATGCTCCCGGGACAATCAAGTCGCGTTCGAAACCATCAACCTGCCGGTGGGCTACTATCGAGTCGCGGTTTCGCCTGCATCCAAAGCCGATCTGGACAAGATGTCCATGGCATTGAGCCGGATCCTAGAAGAAGACCCCAGCCTCCAGATGTCCCGCAACGCCAGCACCAGCGAGACGCTCATCACAGGCTTGGGAGATGCACAGATCGATGTGGCTCTGGACAAAATTCGCCGCAAATTCGGTGCTGACCTAAAAGTTAAACTGCCGCGGGTGCCCTACCGAGAGACCATTACCAAGGTCACAAATGCTGAGTATCGACACAAGAAACAGTCGGGAGGCCACGGACAGTACGGCCACGTGATCCTGAGACTAGAGCCCCGAGACCGCGACCAAGGGTTCGAGTTCGGGACCGAAGTTGTCGGGGGCCGGGTACCACGAGAATACATTCCGTCGGTTGAAAAAGGTGTCACCAAAGCCTTGGACGAAGGTGCTCTGGCCGGGTTCCCGTTGGTGGATCTGAAGGCCATCCTGTTCGATGGCAGTTACCACGATGTGGACTCTTCCGGCATGTCCTTCGAGATCGCCAGCATACAGGCGCTAAAGAAGGGCGTCGGAGACGCCAGTCCAGTCCTCTTAGAGCCGGTGATGAAACTCTCAGTAACCGTGCCCGACGGCTACACCGGCGAGGTAATGAGCGACCTGAACGGCAAGCGAGGCAGGATCTTGGGCATGAACCCTCACGACAACGTAACCCTAATAGAGGCGGAAGTTCCCCAATCAGAGACGCTGCGCTACGCTCAGGACCTGCGTTCACTGACTCAAGGCCGGGGCTCCTATGCCATGGAATTCGACCATTACGAGCAGTTGCCGACCAACCTGGAACCGAAGGTTATCGAAGACGCCAAGCGGGCTAAAGAAGAAGAAGAGTAGCCCTCTGACAGAACGTTAACGATCCTGGATTTCTTGCAAATAACGAAGTCCGTGTCCTCTAAGATGCGGGCTTCGTTATTTTCACGCGGGCGAGAATCCAGAGACATCTGACCTCCATTAATCCTACATCCCAAGTACGCTATATTTGTCAGCCAGCCTACACCACTAAGCGTCAGGGGATGTGGGTACAGCGAAAGCCGGAATGTCAGATGGTTGGCGGAGAGTAGGAATCAGATTGCTAGTACCCCCAAGAGGGGTGGTATTCGCCGAAAACGTCCCGAAAGACATCCATCATTTCGCCCAGAGTGGCGTAGGCTTTGACCGCCTCTACCAAATACGGCATCAGGTTCTCGGAGTCCCGGGCGGCCACTTCAAACGCCTTCAGCTTTTCCACAACGTCTCGGCCGTCGCGACGGCGGCGCAGCTGGTTTATGCCGGCAATCTGTTTCTTTTCGCCCTCCCGGTCGACCCGCAGCAATGGAATGTCCGTCTCTTCGCCGGTATCGTATTCGTTGACACCGACGGTAATGCGCTCCCGACGGTCCTCCTCCAACTGGTAAATGTAGGACGCTTCAGCGATCTCCCGTTGCAGAAACCCGGTCTCCAATGCTGGTATCACACCGCCGATTTCATCGATGCGCCGGAAGTAATCGTAGGCGCCAGACTCCAGATGATTGGTCATGGTTTCCAGAAAGTAGCTACCGCCCAGAGGATCCACGGTATCGGTGACGCCGGTCTCATGGGCGATTATTTGCTGGGTACGCAATGCCTGCAGAGCAGCTTCTTCCGAGGGCAGAGCCCAGGCCTCGTCTTTACCGTTGGTGTGTAGAGACTGGCACCCGCCCAAAACCGCCGCCATCGCCTGTAGCGACACACGCACCACGTTGTTTTCCGGTTGCTGCGCCGTCAGGCTTTGGCCCGAGGTTTGAGCGTGAAAACGCAGCTGGTGAGAGCGTGGGTTCTTGGCCCCGAACGTATCTTGCATCTCTCGTGCCCATATCCGTCTCGCGGCACGAAACTTTGCAATCTCCTCAAAGAAGTTATTGCAGACGTTGAAGAAAAAGCTCAGTCGAGGGGCGAACTGGTCGATGTCCAGACCTCTAGCCTGGACGTGCTTTACATACTCGATGCCATCGGCCAGAGTAAAAGCCAACTCCTGAACGGCGTTGGAACCGGCTTCCCGGATGTGGTATCCGCTAATGCTGATGGGGTTCCAGCGAGGTACATGCTTGGCCCCGAATTCCACCGTATCCACCACCAACCTCATTGAAGGTTTGGGTGGAAAGATGTATTCGTTCTGGGCAACGTACTCTTTCAGGATATCGTTTTGGATGGTCCCGCCGATCTGGTCCAGCGACGCGCCCTGTTTCTCGGCCAAGGCCAGGTACATGGCCCAGATGATGGCAGCAGGGCTGTTAATGGTCATCGAGGTGGTGACTTGGTCCAGTCGGATCCCGTCGAAAAGCACCTCCATATCAGCCAGGGAAGACACGGCCACGCCACAGGTGCCGAACTCTCCAGCACCTCGAGGGTCGTCGGTATCGTAGCCGTATAGGGTCGGCATATCGAAGGCGACGCTAAGACCGGTCTGGCCTTCCGCCAACAGGAACTTGAAGCGTTTGTTGGTCTCCTCCGGCAGTCCGAATCCAGCGAACATGCGCATTGTCCAGAGCCGGCTTCGATACCCGGAGGGGTGGATGCCGCGTACGTAGGGATAGTCACCTGGGAGTACGTCTAGAGAACCTTCCTCCGCCGTATCCAATGGAGTGTAGACCGGTTCCACGGGAATCTGGGAGGGCGTACGGAAACCGTTCATACGCTGGGCACTCGGATCCTGCCGATCTAGCCATTCGGCAGTGCGCTTCCGAAGTTCTTCCAACTCTTTGGCGGAGTACAAGACTACCTCCAAGGCTCTGGGAGCCAGGAAACCTTCTGACAGAATAGAAAAGGGGTATTCGGACTCGAACTCAGTCTAAGAGGCGGCAATATCTAGTGTCAACGCGGCGACCAATTGCGGCCTCTCAGGTCCAGTACCATGCGATTTATAGGCGAAGATCCTCGATGTCTGAGTCATGCGATCTGCTGGCAATGGATGCGAAGCAGTTCAAAAGAGGCGCAGTCGAGATGTTCTTTGTGATTTCCCACACCGCTCCTTAGTGGGAGCGATACTGTTCTATCGGCCAACAGCATTTCGGGAAACCGAACTCGACGTGCAATGA
>CAZYBD010000115.1:0-17519 GCA_964645515.1 uncultured Dehalococcoidia bacterium
AGGCCGACCCAGAAAGATGGCTGGTTCTTGATGGGACAACGTCCACGCGAGAACTGAGCCGCCAGGTGTGGGGAAACGTTCAGCCCCTCCTGTAACAGAGGGGCAGACGGATTGCCAACTTGCTTCAAGCAGTTACTAGCCCGGTCAGTCGTCTGCTGGAGCTGGCTCCAAGCTATCGATCTTGTCTCGAATGACCGCAAACATTTCCCTGACCCGCTTCAAGTCCGGGTAAATGTTCCCCTCACCCTTCTTATCGAATATCCGCTCCCCATCCAAGAAGACTTCCATAATCCCTTGACCACGAGGTGAAATCGCTACCGCGGCATCTGGGCCAAAGTGCCTGAAAAATTCGTTCGCCATCCACGTGGCGACAGCAAGGTGCTGTCAACTTACGCAGTAGGTTATCTCTATCTGGACTTTGCCTTCCATTCAGCGTGCTCCTAGTCTTTCGTGTCTGAAAACTCCTTAACAGTCTAACATAATTAAAGACGGGGAACGTAGAGAACACCGCGTTTCGGAAGGCGCCAGGAGCGGTACATAACGGAGGAGCGGTGAGAATTTTGAAGGGCCGTCGAGGGAAACACGCTACCGGTATCTGATGCTGTCCACGTGCGAACCGGCTACAGTTATCTGCGGATCCTGCGGGGGCCGACAGTCTTTAAGTAACCTTCTAGATTACGCCTAGTTTCCGAAATAGAGTCGCCGCCGAACTTTTCCATAAAGGCGTCGGCCAGCACTAAAGCTACCATAGCCTCACCTACCACGCATGCCGGTGGCGCCTGGCATATATCGGATCGTTCGTAGTGTGCCTGGGCTTCCTCTCCGGTGTCCAAGTCGACGGAGGGCAGTGGGTTGAGCAGGGTGGCGATAGGCTTAACTACGAAGCTGGCTGCCAACGGCATGCCGTTGGTCATACCACCCTCGGTACCCCCCATATTGTTGGTCTTACGCTGCCAAGGATAGTCTGGGTCTGCGACGGGCTCAATGACGTCGTGAACCTCAGAGCCACGCTGGTCCGCCATTTCCCATCCGTTTCCGATCTCCACACCCTTTACCGCATTAATGGACATCAGCGCTTGGGCAATCTGGCCGTCGATCTTCCGATCCCATGAAACGTGGGAGCCTAGACCTATGGGGACGTTTTCGGCCAGCACCTCCACAATCCCGCCTACAGTGTCTCCCGCGTCTTTGGCGGCATCGATTTCCTTGACCATCTTCTCGGCAGCCGCAGCATCGGCGCAACGGACCGGCGACTCCTCTACAGCCTCCCAGTCTATGGAATCTGGAGGTTGGGCGTGGACCGTCCCGATTGAGACCACGTGACTGTGTACTTCGATACCGAACTCTTTTAGGAACCTCAAAGCGACAGCGCCGGCAGCTACCCGGGCTGCAGTCTCCCGAGCGCTAGACCGCTCCAAAACGTTGCGAACGTCGTCAAACCCATATTTCATGGCACCCGGAAGGTCGGCGTGTCCTGGACGCAGACGAGTGATCCGCTGGGTACGCGGGCTTTGCGGCGGTCCGTCCAGAGGTTCCACAGACATAGCCTCTTCCCAGTTAGCCCAATCCTTGTTCTCCACCGTCATCCCAACAGGGCTGCCCAGGGTAGTGCCGTGTCTCACTCCAGAGACGATGTGAGCACGGTCCTGTTCTATGAGCATGCGTCCACCTCGCCCGTATCCTTTCTGACGGCGAGCCAAGTGGAAGGCGATAAAGCCTTCGTCGATGGGAAGCCCGGCCGGAACGCCCTCTACAATTATCATTAGCCCTTGACCGTGGGACTCACCTGCAGTGGTAAATCTAACCATTAAACTTCCAAGTTCCGCGGGGCTGTATAAAAAGGTACGGAAACATGCTCGATACTAGAAACCGCGGCTGCGCCGCTTAAGGAGTGCGAGACGCCATCTCAGTTCTAGCTGCCCTCAGCATAACCTGTACTGGAGCATCTCGACCCGTCCACATCTCGAAAGATGCCGCTCCCTGGTACACCAGCATCTCAATGCCGCTCAGCGTTACTGCTCCTGCGCTGGCGGCCTCTCGCAACAGGGGCGTTTCCAACGGATTATACACCAGGTCATTTACCAGGCATGCCGCCGGTATCTGGGCGGAGGTCAAAGGAGAACCGTCTTCGTCAGGCCCGTAGGACATCCCCATCGAAGTACAATTGACGATTAGATCGACTGACTGCGCCGACTCAGCCGCTTCGGACAGCAGGACCGGCGATGCTGGAACGCCGTCCTTCTGGGCCAGTTTGGCTAAGAGCACGGCGCGTACTTCCGTCCTGTTGGCGATAACCAGGGATCCCACCTGCTCTCGGACCAAAGCCAAGACCACCCCGCGAGCAGATCCTCCAGCTCCTATGATCAAAACCCGCTTGCCTTGAGGGTCGAAGCCGCCACCCTTGAGGGCCCTAAGGAAACCGACACCGTCAGTGTTATGCCCGGTGAGTCGGCCCTTACGGTTGATAATGGTGTTGACTGCGCCCGCGGCAGTAGCCCAGTCATCGATTTTATCAAGCAATCCGACCACCGCCTCCTTGTGAGGCACAGTGACGTTAATCCCCAAGACGTCGGGTTCCCGCAACCCCTTCACAAAATCGCCCAGCGCGGCTGACGGCACATCCCACGATTGGTAAGTGGCATCGATAGCCAGGTGGTCGAGGGCCGCCTGCTGGAACATCGGCGAAATAGAGTGGCCGATGGGGTGGCCAATAATACCTAATCGTTGGGGCATGTTTCTGGCTCGAGACCCAAGACTATCACCATTCGTACTGCGTCCGTCGAAGGGCGTCTGCAAGGTGACACTGATTCGACAAGTTCACTAAGAACGCTTTTGCGACCGTGTCTGATCGTTGGACTCGATCTAGGCGCCTAGCTGGGCTATTATCTCGTCCAGCCGTTGTTTCCGCTCACGCAGGTCAGTTAAACGGGCTTCTTCGGTCTCAACGACCTCCAGCTTGGCCTTTTCTCGAAAGTTGGGGTTGGAGACCAGCTTTTCCACTCGGTCCAGGTTCTTGACACAGTCATCCAACTCAGAGTTAAGCCGCTTGCCTTCGGTCGCCAGGTCAACGATCCCCTCTAACGACAGACGGACTACCAGAGGGTTCACCAGCAGGACAACACCTCTAGGACCGCCGCCACCCTGATGGTCTCCGGCCACGATATGCAGAGGGTCAACCTTGGAGAGAGTGCGAATGACGTCTGCTTCGTCCTCAATCACCACCTGCTGGCCATTGGATTCCACCAGGGCCTCAAGATGCTGTCCCGCAGGAATGCGTAGCTGGGCCCGGGTGTTTCGTACGGCCCGGACTGTCTGCATGACCAACCCGATCTCCTCTTCAGCCTGGACGTCGAGCCGGTCACCGTCAGAAGGGAAAGGCGCCAACATTATTGACCCCGGGAAATCACCTTCTTTCGACGGCTCCGGCGGCAGGATCGCGATCAGAGTGCACCAAACCTCTTCGGTCAGGAACGGCATGAAGGGGTGGAGCAACCGAAGCGTGCGTTCCAAGACGTGGGCCAGTGTGGGCAACGGAGAAGGATCGGAGGAAACTCGCACTCTGATTTTGGCCATCTCAATGTACCAGTCGCAGAAATCGTTCCAGATGAAGTCGTAGAGTTTCTGCTGGGCGTCCCCTAACTCGAAATTCTCCAGCGACCTGGTGACCTCCCCAGTTACGCGGTCCAAACGGCTAACAATCCAGCGGTCTTCACGGTGCTGCGGTCTCGGTAGGTCGCGCCAGCCTTCCAGTCCAGATTTCCCTTCCAACCCGGAAATAACAAACCGTGAGGCATTCCAAATTTTGTTGGCAAAGTTGCGCCCGGCCTCCAGTCGATTCTCGGTAAATCGCAAATCGTTGCCTGGCGCGGTACCAGTGGTAAGAGCAAAACGAAGCGCATCCGTGCCGTACTTCTCCACCAGCTCCAACGGGTCCATGGTGTTCCCACGGGTCTTGCTCATCTTGGCACCGGTAGCGTCCCGTATAAGACCATGCAGAAACACCGTACGGAAGGGGGCCTCGCCGGTATTTTCGATGCCCAGCATGATCATGCGAGCAACCCAAAAGAAGAGGATATCGTACCCGGTCTCCAGCACTGTTGTCGGATAAAAGTAGCGGTAATCCGACGTGGCGTCCGGCCATCCGAGAGTAGAATGAGGCCATAGTCCCGAGCTAAACCAGGTGTCCAGAACGTCCGGGTCTTGTTGCAATTTAGCGGAGCCACAGGACTCGCATACACGAGCATCCTCGATGGTCACAGTCATGTAGCCACAGTCGTCACAATGCCAGACCGGGATGCGATGTCCCCACCACAGCTGGCGGCTGATACACCAGTCGCGTATATTCTCCAACCAGTTAAGGTAAACCCTGGTAAAACGTTCCGGCACCAATTTTATGTCGCCGTTGGCTACTGCCGCGTGGGCTTTGCCCGCGATACTGTCGGACTGATCGTGGCTCCCGACGTTTACGAACCATTGAAGGCTGATCAACGGTTCCACTACGGAGCTGCAACGCTGGCAGTGGCCCACCGAATGCCGGTAGTTCTCTACTTTCTCCAATCGTCCCAGCCGGTCCAACTCGGCGACGACCAGCTCTCGGACCTCGTCGCGGTCGACTCCTGCAAACTTCCCGGCGGCCCCGGTCATACTACCGTCGAGACCAATGACATTGACGATTTCGAGACCGTGCCGCTGGCCGATCTCGAAATCCACTGGGTCGTGGGCCGGAGTGACTTTCAAAGCGCCGGTGCCAAATTCGAGGTCGATGGCCTCGTCGCCCACCACCGGGATAGCGCGGTCCATGATGGGCAAAACTATGTTACGTCCGATGAACGCGTCGAACCGAGCATCGTCTGGGTGGACGGCTACCCCGGTATCTCCGAGCATGGTCTCCGGCCGTGTCGTAGCCACCGTCACATGGGTGTGGGAGTCGTCTTCCAAAGAGTATTGTATGTGGTAGAGCTTGCCGTCCACGTCTTGGTAGTCGACTTCCAGGTCGGAAAGAGCGGTGGCGCAACGGGTGCACCAGTTGATGATACGCTCGTGGCGGTAGATCAATCCCTTGTTGTAAAGGTTTACGAAAGTAGTACGGACGGCCTTGCTCGGCCCAGGATCCAAAGTGAATTTGTGGCGGTCCCAATCGGCCGAGATACCCAGGCGTCTGGACTGCTCGTGAATAATGCCGCCGAATTTGCCGACATGTTCCCAGACCAATTCCAAGAAACGTTCCCGGCCCAGTTCATGCCGGTCCTGCCCTTCGTCGGCCAAGCGGCGTTCCACAGCCCATTGGGTGGCTATACCGGCGTGGTCGGTCCCAGGCAGCCAGAGCGTTGGGACACCCGACATGCGACGCCAGCGTGTCAGAGCATCCTCTAGCGCCTTTTCCAGGGCGTGCCCTAGGTGCAGCTCGCCCGTCACGTTGGGCGGAGGCATTACAATCACGTAGGGTTCGCGGCCTGGCTCGATGTTGGCGCGGAAGTAGCCTTTGGACTCCCACTCCTGGTAAATACGCTGCTCGACGTCGGCTGCGTTATAGGCTCGTGGCATCTGTACGGGGGGCATCAGCAGGGGCGTCTCCAAGGGCCAGGGAGGCAAATATTACTATCGAATTAGGCGCCTCAATGGCTCCAGACTATTAGCAAATATACCACTTGAGGAAGCAAGGGGTCTATTGGAGAAATGAAGACGGTCAGTCTCAAGCAGGCTAAGTTGCAAATTCTTTTTTGACCCGCAAGCTGGCGCCCACCAACAACCGGTCTAGTGTCAAGTTTGCCCAGCGATTTTAGAACGACCAGCAGCTTCCTTCAGAGTGCCCAGGCGTTTGATGGCTTTGCGTGTGTCGCTGGCGACACGGGCGGGGTCCCAGAGGCTGATGCGCAGCTTGTGAAGCCAGTAGGTGAATTCTTTCAGGTTCAATAGTGTCATGCCCCGGCGTCGGTCTACGTGGGACTCGATGCGGAACTGATCCACCAATTCGGTGCGCGACTTGTGGTATAGAAGACGGAACGCCTCTTCCAGCAATTCATCGTTGTCGGCGTAGCAGCGAGCCAGGTGCCGTTTCCGTATCTCCTCTTCCACCGCCAGTTGAAGCGCCTCTTCCAAGATCACTCCATAGTGGAAGTTGAGGTAAGCCCGGTACTTGCTGCCGCCTAGCAGATCTCGGAACTCGTCGTCGTCAATGGACTCCGGCGCGTCCGGCAGACAGCCGGTGAAGAGCAATTTTTCCTTTTCTTCCGCCGGGATTGCGCCGTCCACATCCGCGCATAGCCGTTCCGCCAATAACAGCCAGTCGAAGGCCTCCCCGAGCACCAAATAGCAGTAGCGGCGACCTTCATACGACTCCTCGGGCAGGGTCCACATCCCCATGGCTTCCAACAGCGCCCTGGGCCAGGGTGCGCTGGCGGCAAGGGCGGCCCGCAGGTGTAACACCGCAGCCGGGACGGCCTTGGCAAGATCGGCGTCTTGGCTCCAGCAGACATCTGAGTCTGAGGTCCAGAACTCGGCCTGGCCGGTGTGTCCAGTCAAGTGATCACCGCCGCGCCGATACGAGAGTCGAAAACCGCCAGGCGGTCCGGCTTGGGTGTTCGTAGGAACTCTAGAAATCGGTCGCCGTCGAGGGTGTTCAGAATATGCTGGAACTCGCACCAGGCACGGCGGGCGACGGCCAAGCCGAAGTGCCGGGTCTCCATGTGACTGAAACGATGGGAATCGGTGTTGATCACTAATGGGACACCCAACTCCCTAGCACGGTAGGCATGGGTGTCGCGCAGGTCCAAACGTTCAGGAGAGGCGTTTATTTCCAGAGCCGTCCCTGTCTCGCGGGCGGCCTGAAGGACCGCTTCCAAATCGAATTCCACCGGCTCCCGGTGTCCCAAGAGACGAGTGGAAAGATGTCCGATGATTGTAACCGATGGATGGGACATGGCCTTAATGATACGTCTGGTCATGGTCGAACGGTCTTGCCCCATAGACGAATGAACCGACGCTACAACCACGTCCAATTGGCCCAGGACTTCATCGGAGTAGTCCAGGGAGCCGTCCGGCTTGATGTCTACCTCCGATCCGGACAGGATAGCAATCGGGTAACGATCCCGGAGAGAATACAGGACCTCTCTTTGTTGATCCAATCTTTCCGGGCTGAGCCCCTTGGCTATCGCCAGACTGGGTGAGTGGTCGGTGAGCGCCATGTACTCGTAGCCCAGGCTTACCCCAGTTTCCACTATCTTCTCGATTGGGTCACTTCCGTCGCTCCATTCACTGTGTAGGTGCAGGTCTCCGCGCAGGTCCTGCTCCTCCACCAGTCGCGGCAATCTCCCTTCCAGCGCCGCGTCCATCTCCCACACTCCGGATCTGATTTCCGGCGGGAACCAAGGCAAGCCCAACCTGGAGTAAAAACTCTCCTCGTCGGCAAATTCCTCCAACAGACCCGTCTCAAGGCTGGTAATGCCGTACTCGTTTAACGACAGACCCATGCGGTTGGCAAAGTCCCTGAGACGAATATTATGCTGCTTGTCTCCAGTAAAGTATTGCAGCATGGCACCGACGGCACCTGAGTCCACTGACCTCAAATCTACTTGCACACCCGGGTCTACGATGACGCTGGTCTTGTTAGGGCCTTGGACTAAGACTTCCTGAACGAAGGGCAGGCCGGCCAGGGCCTTACTCATGGCCTCTGGGTCGGGCGAGGCTGCGATAAGGTCGATATCACCTATGGTCTCTTCCCAGCGACGGAGACTGCCCGCAGGGTATATCGATTCAATTTCCGGGCATTGCTCCCGGAGGGCAGCGATCACCCTCTCGGCGATTGGTAGCGCGTCGCCAATTGGCGTGCGGCCTTTCATGGATTTGGCGGTCTGGACGTGGCGGAGAATATTTTCCGCAGTCTTTTGCCCCATGCGGGGCAGTCCGGCAATACGTCCGTCAGCCGCAGCCTGCTCGACCTCTTCCAGGGTGGAAATCTCCAACTCGGCCCCGATCACCATAGCGGTCTTGGGGCCGATTCCAGGTACATTCATCAAGTCAAGTACGCTTTGGGGAAGCTCAGCTTTCAGGCGCTCGTAGGCGGAAACTTGGCCGGTGGCCAAGATCTCGTGGATTTTGTCGCTGATGGCCTTGCCGATCCCAGGGATCTCCTTCAGGTTTTGCCCATCTTCTACGGCCTGAGATAGCGGCAAAGCGAGTTGTGCGATGGTACGGGCAGCGCGCTGGTACGCCCTGATTTTGAAAATGGAATCGCCCTTAACCTCTAGCAGGGCTCCCATGTTCTCGAACAACTCGGCTATTTCATCGTTTGTGGGTTGCATTCGCCTGCGCTGCTAGTGGGTGAGATCAAGATAATCGCCCGCGCGGATGGCTAGCCGCCGCCCCGGCAACTTGGCTGCACGAACCGGTCCAGTTCAACCATTGACGGAGGCGCTACTCCGGAGCCCATGAACCATTTGATTCATAAACGCGGCCAAATGCCGTACTCCACCAATGGCCTGTCTATAGCCCATTCGCTTGGGACCGACCACGCAAATAGTCCCGCCCAGCTGGCCGGGGATACCATACTGGCAGACTATGACACCGAAGTGCTGAAGCTCCTCTTCCAGGTTCTCGGAGCCGATCTGGACCACCAATTCCTCACCTTGCGCCGCTGCGGAAACAACTCGGTCCAACAAGACCCGGTCTTCCACCATCTGCACTAAATTCCGGGCCTTTTCGCCTTCTGTGAACTCAGGCTGGTTGAGCAGACGACTGAGGCCCTCCGTATGGTGCTCGGGAGCACTAGCCCGTTCCGCCTCCAGCATGAGATTCATGGAATCTTGTTTCACCCGTTCTTCCAAAGAGTTTAGCTCCATATGCTGCGACTGAATTTCGGACCGGTTGAGGCCCGTCAGATACTCGTTCAATCTTTCGGCGGCCCGGTCCAACTGGGTCTGGAGCACCGGCTCTTCCATCGGCAGCAATCGCTTTAGCAGCCTGGCTTCCCCAAGAACCAGGACCAGAAGCGCGGTGAAATCTTGAAGAAAGACCAGCTGAATGTGTTTTAAGCGAGGCGAGTTAGCCCGTGGTGCAGTGACGATAGCCATATTCGCAGTGAGGCGGGACAAAATTCCTGCGCACCGTTGACTCCAACCACTGATATCGGGTTCGGCCTGAGCCAGATAACGGTCTATTTGTTGACGGAGTCTCCCGGGAAGGGTAACCGACTCGGGTATGGATTCTACATAATGGCGGTAGCCCAGATCAGATGGGATCCCGCCGGCAGAAATATGGGGCCTTGAGATGTAGCCGTCCTCGGTGAGCCGAGACATTGTGTTCCTGACCGTGGCTGGACTCACTTGGAGCACCGGATTCCGAGCAATCTCCTCGGACGCCACTGGAGTCGCGGTGTGAACGTATTCGCTAACTAGCAGATCCAGTACTGTCGCTGCACGAGCTGAAAGCATTTTCTACCAATCAGTACTGCCAGATTTTCGCCAAATTTACGCCTATGCCGAAGCCAATTAGGATTTTTGGGACGGTAGCACACCATTCGGAGCAGTGTCAAACGTTGACCAGCCATGTGTCTGCATTTTATACTCAGCCAGGTCTTCCAGTACTAGTACATAGATGGGTCCGAAGTGCGCGTGTTTTCTCAACCCGGAACTCTTCCTCTGATTGTCGCTGCCATTCCGGCGGACGATATAAGATTCCGCATAGCCCGAGACATACTCCTGATCGTCGGGTTCAGTCTGCTGGTAGCCCTTTTCGCCCGCATTTCGGTACACACGCCATTCTCCCCTGTACCCATTACCGGGCAGACGCTGGCAGTGCTCCTGACGGGCGCCGCCCTGGGCCGTTGGCGCGGTGCGGCAGCATTGGCGCTATACCTGGTGCAGGGCACCCAGTTCTCGGTATACGCTGGCAGCAGCGGGGACTATATATGGCAAGCGACTTCCAGCAGCTACATCTTCGGGTTTACCTCTGGCAGCTCGGGGCTTTTCTGGGAACTTGCGTCAGGCGGCTACATCATCGGTTTCATTGCGGCTGCGTTTGTGGTGGGATATTTGTGCGAGCAGGGATGGGACCGAAAAGTGTGGATTATCCTGGCTATGCTGATCGGAAATGCTCTTCTATACGTACCGGGCCTGATCCAGCTTTCGCTGTTTGTGCCCAATGATAAGGTATTGGACTTCGGCCTCTATCCTTTCATCGCGGGCGATCTTATTAAACTGTACGTGGCGGCACTGGCAGTACCGGTGGCATGGCAAATACTTAATCTTGGACGACGGGAGAACCGATGGACATAGCCTGGCTCGGCCACTCCTGTTTTCGGCTCCACGCCTCCGGCATGGTGCTAATCACCGACCCGTTTCCGGGCTCTATAGGACTGCGACCGGACACCAGACCAGCTTCGATTGTTACGATTAGCAATTCACATCCAAACCATGGAAACTGGCAGGAGGTCGCCGGCGATCCTAAGGTTTTCTCCACTCCTGGCGAGTTCGAATACAACGGTGTCACGGTGAGAGGAGTGATGACTCAGCTACCCGAGGACCGCCCTCAAGAGCAACGAAACGTGGCGTATACCATCGAGATCGACAGCATCAACATTTGCCATCTGGGCGATATTTCAGCGCCATTAACAACCCGACAAGTAGACGACCTAAAACCGGCGGACGTTTTGTTGGTGCCTGTTGGAGGAAGGTGCACGTTAGACATGGACCAAGTCTATCAAACGTTACAAGATTTGGATCCGAAAATTGTAATTCCCATGCACCACGAGACGACAGGGGTGAACGTAGAACTGGACGGGTTGGACCCGTTTGTACGGCGGCTCGGGTTGGAGTTAGGGCAACCGCAGACCCGGGTCGTGGTTACCACAGGCAATCTCCCCACCGACATGCGGATCACGCCCATGGCGGTCCCGGGTAGAGCTTTGGGATAGAGCTCCCACTCCCTCCCGGTTCTTATCTCTTCGCAAATTTTCCTTAGCCTCATAACCCCGGGATACCAATTCCCTAGTGTTCTTTGGCACTGCGGAGAGCCAATAAAAGAACCGCGCCGACCACCGCTACTCCGGCACCCACGAGCAGACCAAACTTGGGCAATGCAGCGACGGTAGGGTCCCCGGTTGCCGGCAAGATAGCAGTAGGGGTCGGTTGCAAGGTGGAGGTAGGTTGCGGACTCGGCGTCAGTGTCGGCGGTACGGGAGGTGTGGGGGTCGGAGGGAGAGTTGGAAGGGGCACATCAAACGTCAGATCCAGGGGATAGAAGTCGAAAACCCCAACAAATTCACGGGTTTCCAGTGCGCGGATCTCGCCGTATTCGTTCACAAGGTGGAACGAAATTTCGTGACCAATCAGTTTTTCGTCGGAAGGGTTTACTTCCAATAATTCGAAACCTCCTCCTTCACTTATGGTCTTTGTCTTGGTTCGAAAACCAGTATCACAGTCGCCTATGCAGGCGATAAGTTGAGTACCGGCAGGGGCCGGCGTTCCCTGAATCATCACGGTACCGGAGATGAAATCTTGAAAAAAGGGTTGCGGTGGCCGCTCGACCTGTTTCGGACTCGCTCCAACAAACACGACCAGGCCAAGACAGCAGAGCGTTACAAACTTTATCGAGGCGGAAATCCCTTTCACTCCGCTCACCTCCATAATTCGGAAACACGAGTACAATTACCTGCGTGTCAAGTTTTGTATCTGGGAGCCAAGGCGGCCCGCCCCTTTTATCGCGTATCCAGCGGAACGCTTTACTTAGGCCGGGAACAACAAATTAGTGGGGGTTTGTTCCTAGTTCAAAATATGGTAAGGAGCTGTCCACCAAATAACAAGAGGGCGCCTCTTTAAGGCGCCCTCTTTTGGGTACCGACCTAGCGGTGATCTAGACGTCGAACCAAATCCTAGGTCCGACGGCCCATCACGTAAGCCCCACCAGCGGCTACTATCGCCACGGCGGCTAAGATAATAGCAATTATCCCTAGTACGCTGGATCCGGAGCCGTCAGAACCGGTTGCCCCGGCTGGGCCAGCGGGGCCGGTCGCGCCGGTCGCGCCAGTAGCACCGGCAGGACCGGTACCGCCATTCGCTCCGTCACCACCTATCGCTCCTGTCTGTCCGATGGGGCCTGTTTCACCCTGCGGGCCTTGAGGGCCCTCAGGACCCTGAAGTCCCTGCCGACCCGGACGACCCGGCAAGCCCGGCCGACCGTCAGCTCCCGCCACCGTTACAACAGCAGCGTCATCGGCGGCGGCAGCGTCGTCAGCAGCGGCACCATCGCCTACAGTTAGATCTAAGATTGTGGCCCCGCCCTGTTCCCAATCGGCGGTCTCATTTGCGTCAGCTCCATCAATCTGGAAGGAAACGCTTTCACCGGCGAACGTGCCTTCACCGGGGTCAACTAACAAGGTATATGAGCCATCGGCCACAGTCGCTGTACCAGCTTCAGCCCCATCTACCCAGGCCGTTACGGTTTCCCCGTCGGCGGTTCCGACAAACACATGGGGTTGAACCCGTTGGGCCGAGGCGGTAAAAGGTATCGCCATCAGCAATACCAGGGCCCCGACTAAGGCCAGGAATCTAGTTTTGGTCATTCGTAACTCCTTGTTTCATAGATGAATGGTAGAGCGAGGCCGCCTTTCGGCGGCCTCGCTGTTACCTTTCGATCTCTGCCCTAATCTAGGGCGATCGGGTTCCAGCCTACGTACAGAGTTTTACCCTGGAATTCCGTTTGCGCAGAAACGTTCACCCAGATGACGTCTCCACTAGCGGTGTCGGTGTATGTGTTAGCGGCAGAGAACGCTGCCCTCGGGTCGTAGAACGACCACTCTTGGGCCTCGGCATCAAACCGCCATACACGGACTAGGGCATCAGCAGCTATGACATCCGCGAATACGTCCGCCGTAACTGTTGAGGCAACCACCACAACTGCGACCGCCTCCTCGACCGTGAGGGATGCGTTAGCCGATATGCCACCAGCAGTCACTACTACCGAGTGCGTGCCCACTGACAGTTGTGGAATCATTACATCCGCGGTGAATGCCCCATCGGTATCCGTTGCAGGGGCAGGCGACGGGATGGCATCGATACCACCGACAGTTATCGCCGTTGAGGAAACAAATCCTGGGAAGTTCTCACCGGTTACGGTGATGGTTCCACCGGACGACCCTGTTGTCGGGGAGATCGTGATCGACGAACCAGGGACCTTGTGGGTCTCTGTATCGGTTCCGCCACCACCGGAGGTAGCAGTAACAGTGTTAGTCGACGGAATGCCAGCCGTCGAGGGAACAGCAAACGTGGTGCTGAAGCCACCCGCGCTGTCGGCTGTGGTGGTAGCAACCGTGGTACCCGCGTAGTCAATAGTGATAGTGGACTTTGCCACAAATCCTGTACCAGTAGCGGCAACCGTGCTGCTACGCTTGCTGGACACCGTGTCCAGCGCCAGGACCCGGGCGGGTATCACTAGATCGGCCTGACCAACCTTTCCTGCCGCGTCGGTTATTTCGATCTTATAAGTTTTCGCCGTTCGGGTAGTCGCGTCATTGGGGACCGCGAAACTGGCGACCAGGTTACCACTGTTATCCGTAGCTACGGTTGTTACAGCGGATCCGGAGGGCAGCGTCGTTACTGACGAACCACCAACCGTGATAGTAGCCACCGTGCTGCTGCCAGTGAAGCCACTAGCATTGACGGTTACCGTCTGTGACGGGACTGCTGTAGTCGGCGACGGGGTTACCGTGACGCCCGACCACACCTTGGTAACTTCGACGGTAGCAGTGCGAGCAGCCTCACCAGTGCTGGCCACTGACACTATCTGGGTTCCCAACGGAGTGGTAGTTGGCACCGTGACCGTTAACGTACCCGCGTTGGAAGCAATGGCCGTGCTGCCAGCTGCCAGGGAACTAAGGTCAGCATTGACGCCACCGAACGTGACGGCTGTAACCGTACCATTGGTGTACTGCGCCAAAGTCAGTTTGATGGTCCCACCGGTGGCGACCGTAGTCGCTCCGAGCGTTACTCCACCGTTGATGGTGAAGGTCGGATTAGTAGTCGTTGAAACGGCAGAACCAGCGCCGTCTATCGCGTTGATCTGGTTTGCACCGACCGAATAATTGGCATCGGTAGTGAAATCGTAAGTGAATGAGCCGTCGGTAACAGCTATCCCGGTGGCGATAGTAGTTTCCGTACCGTTGATTATGCCGTCGTCGGCGGTACCATTGGTGCCGTCGCCGTCGTCAATCCACAACGCTACCGTTCCCGTGCTGGAGAAGCCCTTACCGGTGGCTGTTACTACAGTGCCCTTAGCGCCGGAAACAGTGCCCAACGTCAAGGTCCTGACCGTGTCAATTTCTAGTTCCTCGGTGCCGTACGACGAGGTGTTGTTCTTCACTCTAATGATGTTAGCCGTCGTAGACGAAGAGGTAGGCAGCTTAATGCCGGCTGAAGAAGCAAATGTGATGATATGGCCTGCGGCCGCATGCAAGTCTTCAACCGTAGTGTTGCTGCTGGGAACAGTGTCACCTAACGTGATCTTAACGATTGTGTCGTTAAGAGCGGCCGCGTCCGTAGTGGACGAGATCGTCTGCACTGTCGGGTCGATCAACGGGTTAGATGTACCACCCGTCGTCTGGACGCTGGTGATAGTTATTAGCTCCTTAGCGATCGTGGCGGGGACCGTATAGCCCTTATCGAACCTCACCCAGATCTCACCGGAGTTACCTTCTACTTTTTCATCCGTGGTAAATGTGATCTTAATAGATGCAGCATCGCCCGGGTCGCCGGGGCTGGCTGTTAGGGCCGTGACCACCGGAGCTCCCGCGTTCGCCTTTTGAGCGGAGAACATGCCCAAGACCAACATCGTGGCGATAACGCCAACGGCCAAGAGCATCGCGAGCCCGAAAGATGTGCCGATTTTAGTGTTCATCTACTCCTATCTCCTATCGGGGGGTACCTGAAGCGAAGAATACCAACCTGGGGCCTTTTCAGAATAAACTTCGCAACATATGAATGGGTAATCATGGAACTTGGTGTAACAACTGAATCCGCCCGGGTCGGCGGGATTTTAGTTACATACGTAACTCCCATGGAAGCCGGGGGACGTTTGAGGGATCAAGTTGAAGAGAAACAAAAATAAGGACAGCGGTGCGCATTCCTACCCCCTACCTCCTTGCTCACGCATATACTAAGCTAAATTCTCTCATTATTAGCATTATCAACTTCGGGTTGTCAAGGCTTTTAGATTCCTCAAAGCCACCAAAAATCGCCCTCGGAGGTGCACCCCAAGGGCGTTCCGGATTGAGTGTAAAAAAAAGTGGTTCCACGCTCGTTTATCCCAGTTAGAAGCCTGGCCCGCCGAGCACTATACTAATGTATCTATGCCTATGTCAAGGGGGATTGTTAACGCCAAAGAGCCATTGGTTTGACCCTTTGTTGACTCCCACCGCGGCTATCTGCCCCGGCCTTTGGGAGGAGAGACGGCGGTGAACTTGGCCGGTGGGGTTAAACGTCTTTATTAAGATTAGCCAGAAATTCGCTGTTGTTATTGCTCTTGGACAACCGTTCCAACACCCGTTCCGTGGCGTTTACCCCCCCTTCGTTGGAAATCATACCGATCATCCGGCGCAACAAAACGATCTGTTTTAAGGTCCCGTCTGAGAATAGCAATTCCTCTCTCCGGGTGCCGCTCCGGACGATGTCTATCGCTGGGAAGTACCGCCGTTCCGCCAATCTCCGATCCAAGTGCAGTTCCATGTTGCCGGTGCCCTTGAACTCTTCGTAGATGACCTCGTCCATCCGGCTTCCAGTATCGACGAGGCAGGTGGCTATGATGGTGAGACTACCCCCCTCTTCGATGTTGCGAGCCCCGCCGAAAAACTTCTTGGGCGGATAGAGGGCAATGGGGTCAATGCCCCCGGAGAGGGTTCGACCACTAGTGGGCACAGCGAGATTATATGCCCTAGTCAGACGGGTAATACTGTCCAGCAGGATGATTACGTCCTGCCCCATTTCCACCAGACGCTTTGCCCGTTCCAGGGCCAGTTCTGCCACCCGACATTGCTCTTCCACAGACTCGTCGAAGGTCGAAGCGAAAACGTCTCCTTCAACCGAGCGGCGCATGTCTGTGACTTCCTCTGGTCGCTCACCGATCAGCGCTACCATTAATATGGCTTCAGGACAGTTGGCCGAGACTCCATGGGCAATCTGCTTGAGCATCGTGGTCTTACCGGCCTTGGGCGGAGAAACGATGAGCCCCCTCTGACCGAGACCAATGGGGGCAAACAGGTCCACCATTCTAGTAGAAAGTTCGGCACTGTTAGTCTCTAGAACTACCTGACGTTGCGGAAAGATGGGGGTCATGTGTTCGAAAATGGCGCGGTAGCGACTTTGGATCTGGTCGGGCTCGGAGCCGGTGACCTTCTCCACCCGCACCTGACCAATGTAGCGTTCCCCAACTTTGGGGGGTCTGACCTGACCGGTTATGGTATCCCCGGTACGTAGGCCGAAACGCCGGATCTGCGACTGCGAAATGTAGACGTCACCCGCGGCCAGATATGAAGCGATCTGGCGGAGGAACCCGTAGCCTTCATCGGTGATTTCCAAGATGCCCGTGGAAAACAAAGACTGTTGGGCTGACGCGACTTCAAACAAGCGGTCTAAGAGGTCTTTCCTATGCAGCTTGACCAGAGCCGCACCGTCGGTGATACCAACGTCGTTGGCCAAGCTCAATAATTCGTCTTTGGACTTGCCCCCTAACTCCACCACGTCCAAGATTCTCTGGGTAGTCGCCATGATCACCTCATTTCCGGGTCTTTAGTCCGTCTCAGATCACCGGAGGAGCTGATAA
This sequence comes from uncultured Dehalococcoidia bacterium, assembly GCA_964645515.1. GTDB lineage: Bacteria > Chloroflexota > Dehalococcoidia > Lucifugimonadales > UBA3495 > VXOI01. Next base: position 16,807 of record CAZYBD010000115.1, read on the forward strand.
GCTCTAATTCTCCAGGCTTTTCCGATTCACCATCTTATTTGATGCCTGTTTATTCAGGATTTGATCGTATTTGCTGGTCATTACTGGCTGGCCCGCCAGTTAAAATGCGGCGGAGGGCGTTAGCCCCCTTTGGCCTTTTCCCAGTCGGCCAGGAAACGCGCCACTCCGGCATCCGTCAAGGGATGGTTGACCATCTGGGTCAGCACTTTATATGGAACCGTCGAAATGTCTGCCCCAGCCTTGGCGGCCATAGTGCAGTGCAACGTGTGGCGGATGCTAGCGGCCATGACCTTGGTCTCGATGGCGAATTTTTCATCGCCGAAAATGGAGGCAATGTCTTTGATCAGATCGATTCCTTCAAGGCCTATGTCATCCAGCCTTCCGACAAAGGGACTCACTACTGTCGAGCCTGCCTGCGCCCCCAACAGGGCCTGATTAACCGAGAAACAAAGCGTTTGATTAATCCTGATGCCCTCTCCGGCCAGAACCGAGATCGCTTCTATTCCTTGCATCGTGCTAGGTATCTTGACCCACGGGTTGGGAATCCAATCGGCGATGTCTCGGCCTTCTGCCACCATACCTTCAGTGTCCAAGGAAACCACCTCCACCGAAATCGGGCCGTCAACGATGTCTGCGATTTCCCGGACCGCGGTCTTGTAGCTCTCCCGGTCCGCAATTCCTTCCGCCGATGCCAGCGAAGGGTTGGTGGTGAC
>CAZYBD010000116.1:0-2667 GCA_964645515.1 uncultured Dehalococcoidia bacterium
GTTCCAAGTAAGCGTGTGCAGATAGACCCGTTTCAGGTTTTTATCCGAAAACAGGTGGTCCAATAGCGTAGTTACCGCGTCGTAGCCGTAGGCGTTGCTCCAGTAATCCCGATCTCCGATCACTATCCCCAGTTCCGCCTCCATGTTGACCGTATCTAGGTCGTAGTACATACAGTTGCCAATGAATTTGCCGTCCAGGGTGTCGGTGGCGAAATGGTGCGAACCCGGAGTCGGGTATTTGAGCTGGTCTTCAAACAGCTTCATATAGCGATCGAAGGACATAGTTAATGGTAAAGCAGCATCCAAACTAGCTAACTCGGGGTCGCTCCGCCAGATATAATCGCTTTCGGCGTCTTCCGGGCGCTTGTCGCGGAGGATGACTTTGTCTCCCCTAAGCTCGACCATGGACTACTCCTCGGCCTCGGGGTCTCCCCGTTCGTTAATGATAGCTAGTGCCCTTCGCAATACGCCGGCCTCGTTAACGTAAGCCAGGGCCGCCAGAGCGGCGTCTACCTCGAACCATTTGACCACGTCAAACTCGCGATCGTGCCGGTCTGTATTGCCCCCTACCGGAACCATCAGATAGAAATGCACGGTTTTGTGATAGCGGGTGTCGTTTTGACGGTCAACGAACCAGTATTCGATACTGCCCAGCGGGGCGTCCAGCTCGACTTCCAGACCAGTTTCTTCTCGGACCTCGCGAAGAGCAGTTTCTTCCAGGGTTTCACCTGCGTCTGGAGTCCCTTTGGGCAGACTCCAACGGACCGGATCACTACGACCGCACAATACAGTTTCTGGAACACCGTTGGTTTCTCTGTATATCACGCCTCCGGAAGACACAAGTGTCTTTATGGGAGGCCTAGATTCGCTTGCCATTCGCCGCTCGTATGTTAGGCGCCGGCGAGAGAATATTCTCAGCCGAAAGCCTATATCAACGCTTACTGAATAAAGTAATTGTATCGAATCAATTGTATGTTGCTGTATCTGGACCAGTCAATTGGCCTTAGTGACCTAATCATCAACGGAGTATGCCGACCCTACTATCCGCCGCCGATTGCCGGGACGAAATGGATCTCGCTGGTCTCTTGGACACGCTCCAGCAATCCCATGCGGGCTACTTCACCGTCTATGTCCACCGCTAGGTTGGGACGGATTTGCCCGTCGTCTACCAATCGGCTTTTAATACCGGGGAATTTCTCTTCCAGCCCGTCTATTATCTGCCGGACGTTGCGGCCTTCGCAGTCCACTGTCTTGGTCCCTCCGGTCAATGGTAAAAGCATGGTGGGAATATAAACTGTTGCCATTTTCCGCGCTCCATCGAGTCCCGACAGCAATTAGACCTTTCTCCCAGGTTATCGTGCAGTAGTTTGGTATTCAACCCAGTGGCTGCCCCGACGAAAAGGGCAACTCTGAATTCGAAGATCGAGGGCTGCTCTATTTGAGACGTCTTGGGCTAGAGCTAAGGGCTGTCTTGCGTGGCCCAGGTGGCCTCAAGGATTTTTCCTGGGGGCATGGGTAGACTGAGCATGCGCACCCCGGTCGCCTGCTGGATGGCGTTGCCCATGGCTGCCATTGGGGGCACTATGGGTACCTCGCCGACCCCACGCACGCCATATGGATGGCCCGCGTTGGCGACTTCCACGATCAATGTCTCAATCATCGGCAGGTCCAACGAGGTGGGCATCCGGTAGTCAAGGAACGTGGGGTTCATCATACGGCCGTTGTCGTCGAAGAAGTACTCTTCGTTCAACGCCCATCCGATCCCTTGGACCGCCCCGCCTTGCATCTGGCCTTCCACATAACTTGGGTGGACAGCCTTTCCGGCGTCCTGAACTGCAGTGTAGCGCAAAACCTCGGTCTTTCCAGGATCAGGATCAACTTTGACGTCCGATATGTGAACAGCATACGAGTTGCCTTCGCCGGCAGGGTCGACGTTTGAGCGACCTGACACAGTGCCGCCGGTGGTCGCTAGTTGGCGGGCTAGGTCTTTGAAAGAGAGCCGCAACTCCGGATCAGACTTGTGGCGGACTTCTCCGTCAGCGTACTCGATGTCGTCTTCGGAAGCGTCCCAGATCTTGGCCGCTCGCCCCCTGAGCTGTTCGATGACTTCTTCGGAGGCGTTTATGGCGGCTAGTCCCGTTGCGAACGATGTGCGGCTTCCTCCGGTGATGAAGGTATAGCCGATGGAATCGGTATCGACAACAGTTGGCTTCACGTCCTCGTAGGCGATACCCAAGGTTTCAGCCGTCTGCTGCGCGATGGACGCCCTGGTGCCTCCGATGTCCACAGAGCCCATTATCAGGCTAACGGTGCCGTCGAAGTTAACTGTAACGACACAACTGGACTGGAACCCCCGATTCATCCAGAACCCGGCGGCCACACCTCGACCATGGTTTTTGCCATTGAGAGTGGACTTGTAGTGGTCGTGGTCACGGGCGGCTTCCAAACATTCTACGAAACCAATGCGTCGGGCAACCGGCCCTTCGATGCGTCGGGTCCCTTCTTTGGCTGCGTTCAGCAGCCGGAATTCTATGGGGTCCATGCCCAGTCGCTGGCAAATTTCGTCCACGACGGTTTCGACCGCGAATGCAGCCTGGGGTGAACCGGGCGCCCGATAGGCTGCGGTCTTAGGTTTGTTGACAACAACGTCGTAGCCTTGGATTTTTC
>CAZYBD010000117.1:0-6211 GCA_964645515.1 uncultured Dehalococcoidia bacterium
ATAACTTGAAAACCGGAGCGGGCCACGAGTTGCTCTATGCCCTTGACCGACAAAAGATTAATGTGCTGCGGCGGATTCACGCTCTTGGAGTGTTACCATAAGACTTGGATGTCGAATCCGGTGACCGTAAGGGTAGTCATAAGGAGTACGCCGCCTGGTCGTAGTATGCGGCGTATCCCGGTCAAGAAAGCAGCCGGGTCGAACACATGCTCGATTACCTCGAAGCTGGTTGCAAACGATGCGCCTAGCTCGCCATACTCCAGGTCTTCGGCCGATTTTTCAATGATGGTGAATCCCTTCTCACGGCAGATGGCCGCCAGACTGGGAGCGGGTTCTATGCCGGAGATCTTCGAGAAGCGGCTTAGATTGGATATTTCTTCTAGGAAGATACCGTACCCGGAACCAATGTCTACAAACTCCAAGGGTTCGTTGAGAGCGAGACGATCAACAAAGTCGCCCACAATCTGGGCCCGTGGCTTGAACATCTGCTCCCGTCGGGCGTCGGCGGTCTCTTTAAAGAAATGGGTGGCAAAATATTCGGTAGCCGCCGAGTCCCTGGCGTAGGTATGTATCATTTCGTGGGTCGGTCTGGGGGATAAAAATAACGACCCACATGATTTGCAAGTAACGTACTCAAACGCCGACTTTGTAAGCCCCGGATCGTGATCTTCTCCGCCGCAACCGGGACACGGGATGATCACGAAGCCGGACTTGTCGGAGAAGAACCTGTCAATATCCTGGCGAGATAGCTCCAAATAGCGGTTGAAGAGATCCGGAGGCCGGATCTCCGATTCTTTCATCAACGCTGGAACTCCGCAATCGGATGCGCAGGGGTCGGCACTTCTAGTCGCCTGAACCGGTGCCCCGTGGCGGGACTACATATTCCCGTTGGTCCGCCCCACAGTTGAAGCCCCACTCTTCTTTCTCTTGAGACTGTTCACCTTTGGGTGCAACCACGTATTCCGTCGGTTCGTCCCAGCCTGCCTTGGCGTCTTCTTGGGTGCCGGCCAGGTAGGTCTTGGTGAATTTTTCTTGGAATTCGGCGAACACCCGGTTGCCGTCCTCACTGTTCTCCTCGGCATTGCGTATAACCGGCCAGTCTTCTTTGGGCATTCGCACGTATAACTGGAAAGTTTTCAGCAGGCCGTCGATCTCTTGAGACGAAAGCTGAGGCATTTTCAGGATGGAGCTGGAAGCGACATGCTTGGTCACCGCCGTTTCTTCCAGATATCCTCGCTCTATCGCCAATTGCCGAAGGCTGGTCCCGTGGTAGGGTGTGAAAATGCTGACGCTTAGTGAGTCGTACCCCCAGAGCTGCCGATTCAATTCGATGGTCTCAAATATCAGTTCGCGGGTCTCGTCTGGGAAGCCTATGATGTTGTTGACGCTGAAAGCTATCCCGCCGCGGGCGATGAGATCAAACTGGCGAATAATATCCTCGTTTGTTGGGTTGCGCTTGATAATGTTCTTGCGAAACTGTTCGTTGCCGCATTCCAGACCATAGGAGACGCGGTCTGCATTTACTGACTTCATCATAGCCAGCCGCTCTTCGGTCACGTTTTCGGGCCTCGTGTTGCACCAAAACGGCAATTTAAACTCTTCGTACATCTCCATGAAATCTACGATCTCGGCTTGAGGTCGGGCCAGGAAGCTATCGTCAATAAAATAGAGATATTCCGGTTCGTACCGGTCGACCAGATATTTGATCTCCTCGCGCACGCCGTCGATGCGTTTACGGCGCAAGAAACTGCCTAGCTTGTTCTCGCGCATCACGTCGACCTGCATAGGGGAATTACAGAACGTACAAGAATAGGGGCAGCCGCGGTATGTTTCCAAGGGCACTGTCTTGAAGATACGCCCCCCCATAGGTCGGTAGAAACGTGCCTCGTCGAACAAGGAAAAATCCGGCCAAGGCTTGTTGATGTCGACCAGCGGCCGCATCTGGTTCTTAATGACAGAGCCGTCCGGGCGCTTCATCCAAACGTTTTGAACGTCTTCACACGACTCGCCTCTGCGGACCCTTTCAGCGACTTCCACCAATGTTTCTTCGCCTTCACCCAGACCGATCATCTGGACCTGGGGGTAGGAGATTGCTACCTCTGGAGCTGCTGTGATGAACACGCCGCCAATGATATGGGGGATCTTGGCGTCTTCTACTGCTTCAAGGATCTCGCATGCCTGAACAAAGGTGTCTTCCACTACCGACACGACCAGTAGGTCAGGTTTGAATTCGTCCACCTTTTTTACGAAATCTCCGATAATATTGTCCTTCAAATTGACGCCCAGGTCTCTTATATTGAACGGCCGGTGTTGCAGGTACTCTTGTCGAAACTCAGGGTTGGGTTTTTCTTCACTTACGTAATGTGTCGTATCGAACAGGTCTACCTCGTAGCCCTCCTTCTTCAGAAGGCCCGTAAACAATGCGATAGCCAACGAGGGTACCAGCATCATCGTCAGGTTCGGGTAAACCAATAGCACTTTAAAGTTTTTGGGAGATTTCATTAAAACACTCACTCCGAGATGATAGTTTGATTATACTCAGCTAAGCCGGGATTTCCTTTCGCAGACAAACCAGCTTTCTTCCAACTGGTCGAAATGTTCACCGCTTGGTTCGTCGGTCGACTGGGGTGCAACCTTATCGGTACAGGGCGGATATAGTCTCCCCTTCCATCATTTTTTCAACCACCGCCACATCGGCTAAGACGTCGACCGAGTGAGTTTCTTGCGTGCATTCGACCATCTTAACCTGACCACCATGCTGCAGGATCCTCAGCATGTCGATTGACTCGGCAATCTCGAGCTCGGTGGGTTCCAGCTTCGCGAACTCCAGGAGCCGTGTCTTTGGATAAGCGATTATACATACCTGCTTGAACGCAGGCACGTGGTCGAAGCTGTTCCCAAGGGCGGTGGGTATGGGTTCCCTGGAAAAATAGAGTGCGTTCATCTGGTGGTCCATCACTACCTTGATGGTGTTCGGGTTCCGGTATTCATCTTCCGATCTGATCCTCTTCACCAAATTAGTGCTGAAAATAGAGTTGTTCTCCAGCAACGGCTGGAACGACAACTCGACCATGTCTGGAGTGATTAATGGTTCGTCCCCTTGAATCATCACCACGATATCGGCGTCCAGTTGCTCGGCGGCCTCGGCTACACGGTCGCTAGCCCGAGTGTGCGACGCGGATGTCATGGCGACCTTTGCACCGAATGACCGGGACGCCTCGGCAATCTCTTCGTCGGGCGTGGCTACATATACTCCACCCTCCAGACCCGGGCATAGGGCGGTCCGTTGATAGACATGCTCTACCATGGTCCTGCCGTTTATGGGTGTCAACGGCTTGCCTGGGAAGCGAGAGGAACCCATCCTGACAGGAATGACTGCGGCGATTTTCATCGGCCCTCCTGAACAATCAACACTGATATTAGTCCGTGCCATTCGGCTGCTTGGGTAGGTCGCCGAACTGGGCGTTAAAGTCCCATTTCGCTTGCTGATAGTCGGCTGCGGTGCCGATGTCCGTCCAGTACTCGTGGATTAGAAAGGCGCCCACTTTCTTGGAAGGCTCCGAAAGCTGGCTCTCGATCAGCTGGTTCATATCGTAGTAGGAATTGGAGGGCACGGTCTTCAGGACATCTGAGGACAAGACATAGCCACCAGCATTGATGGTGCGCGTTTCCATCGGTTTCTCATGGAATTCCAACACTCGGTCTTCGTGAGTAACGACTACTCCAAAAGGCACTTGGAAGGGGTACTCTTTCACGCCAATCGTCAGGTCGAACCCACCCTGGCTGTGGAATTCCAGCATGCTCTCAAAACCTACCTTGGTCAATAGGTCTCCATTCATCACGATACAAGGCTGGTCTATTGACTGCGGCAGCAGACTGAGTGGGCCTGCGGTGCCAAGAGGCTGGTTCTCTCTTAGATACGATATGTTCATCCCGTGGCGGCTGCCGTCACCGAAGTAATGCTCGATACGGTCGGCCATGTGGTTGACAGAGATGTACAGGTCGCGGAAGCCGGAAGCGTGAATCCGCTGGACGATCAATTGTAGCAGCGGCTGGCCGCCTACTTCGAGCAGAGGTTTGGGAGTGTCTGCCGTTAGAGGATGGAGTCTGGTCCCCAGACCGCCGGCCAGGACAACTACCGGATTGCCTTTCTCTTGAGGGCTTTGTAAAAGGTCGTCAAGTAACGCCAGCCCCATAATTCGGTGTTTGAAGTCTAACAAAGGAATTTGCTTCAGGTGCCTTCTGGTCATCAAGGCCAAAATCTCGTCTTGAGGCGTTCCCACAGGTTCAGAGAGGGGATTGCGGTTCATTACCTCAGTGACGGGACCGTCCAATCCGATTCCTCGCAGCAGGCCCCGCCGGATATCGCCATCCGTGACCGTCCCCATGAGGGCCCGGCTTCTATCAGCCACCAGGGCAATCTGAATCGACCCGGCCTCAATAACCTCGATGGCACGACGTATGGTGTCAGTGGGTGACAGCAACACTTTTTCGAGACCTTTAGACTCCACTAGACCCTCTGAACTTCGTTTGGGTTTGGCATGATTAACCTGATGGTTTTTCAAACAGCGGCGGTCTGGACATCCGCGGCTTCCCGGGGTTCTGAAGGCTCGTGGAGTCTTCGTGCCAGTTTGTCTGCGCCCCAAGCTTCAGCATAACGGCGGTCGGCTTCGACCAACGCCTCGTCTCTAGGTACACCGTTATCCCTTCCCTCTAGGAACCAACGAAGGTAACCTCCGATCCGTTCCCCCGCGAAAGCGTCACGGAACGAGTCTATTGTGCGCAGCAGTGGTTCGCTCGCCAGACCCAAGTTCGGCAATGAGCCTGGTTCATCGAAAAACTTATTGAGGGCGTACCATAACTTATCCGGATCGTCGAACACCAGCCTGTCAGGGCCGTCGTCGTATAGCCTGGCCCAGTGGGATAGGGGACTGTCATGTAGCTTTTGGTAGTCCAGATGAATAGATCTACAGCCGGCTAAACTGGCAGCGACACCAGCCGAATTTATATCCACCGATACGGCGAAATCAGCAGCTTGTGCCGCTTCTGTTGGGGATGTTTGCCAGTCCAGCAGGACCACACGCCCGGTGGCTAGGGCTTCAGCGTAAATCGACCGAGTCTCGGGTAGAAGTTGAGCTGGTTCTGATTTTGGCGACTTTGGTTTAACTAGTACCGCCCACTGAGGATCGTTAATTATTTGGCGGAAAAAGAACTCATAGAACTTGTCGCAGGCTGAGGAAGAGTCGAATAGCGCAACAATTCGACTTGCCCCGCTGCGCGACAATTCTTCTAAGGCAGCCGAATTTCGCCCTGTTTCTAAGGGACCGCCATCCCCGCCGGGGTAAGCTCCTCGGATGATGCAACCAGACATCAACACGTGATCGACGCAGGAGTCGACTGCGTTCATCACGTCCACATAATGTTGCCCCCAACTGAAGTATACCTGGTGCACCCGTGAGGCATACGGTATCGGCAAGTGTTGATAGCTCCAGTGGTAACCGACGCGGGCCACACCTAACGTGTCGCAGGCGACGGACAGGTAGTCTGGGCCGGCGTCTTGGTAGTGCAGCAACGCCGCCACGTTGTGATCACTTAGAAAGTCTTCCCACTCTTGGGCGACGTACAACATTTCGAGAATCTGACAAGAGATCCAACGTCCGGCTTTACCTTTGCCCACGCCCCGGCCATGTGCTGTTAGTGCCCACCGTACCCTCTTTAGAGATGGCCCTAGACCCGGGGCCCGCCGCCATACCTGTTGAGGTGAGTCGGAGACAACCTTCCGGTTTAACAGCGCACATTCCATTCCTAAGTGGTTGGCTCGGCTTACCACTTCGCGGGTCGCTGGGAATGAGGGATGGTCGAACAGCAGAACGACCCGTTCTGCTGGAATTTCTGAGTCCCACCACCAGAACACATCATTAAGTCGGGCCGATCGGTCTAATCCCCATGCTGCCGAGGTGGCTATGGAATATGGCCGATGAGGATTTGGGCGTCGGCGCCGGAAAGCCAATTTCAAATCCCTGCACGCGAACCTCAGGAGCCAGACTAATCTTGAATGCCGGTAGTCCCAGGTGCTGGCAAATGCTACATCTGCTCCAGCCCATCCGGCTGGCAAAGTGTTGGCCAATTCTGCCATCGGTGAAACTACCACTAACAATTCGGCGGTTAATCCCAGGCTTCGAGTGGACCGACGGGCGGATTCGACCAATGC
>CAZYBD010000118.1:0-4756 GCA_964645515.1 uncultured Dehalococcoidia bacterium
CGAGCATCAGCGCCGCCAGAAGCGCGCCGTACCGGCCCAGGTAGTCCCGGAAGAAGTAGGGTAAAGAGACTAGCGCGCTGCCGAAGAGGACGTAGGCCAGCCGGGCCGTTACTTCACTGTCTCCAAAAATGCGGAAAATCAACGCTGTCAGCTCCACCTGAAAGGGACCGTGCATCCAGGCGGAATGGAGGAAGTCGGTACCGAAGATCCAAGGCCAGCCTAGGAATGCCCCGTCGCTGTTCAGCAAGCGCCAGGCAAAATGGACGTGGTTGGCCTCGTCGTAGTGCATCGTCCGGCCGCCCAGTTCCCATAAGCGCATCCCCAATGCTACTGCTACGACCACTACAAAGGCGGCCTCAATATGACCGAACCTGCGGCCGCTGATCATGCGGTTAACTAGCGTCACCGGCATTACGTTGCTCTTTCAGAAATCCGTGGATCATTTCGTAGATTATTACGCGGTCCTGTTCAAAGGCGATATCCAGGAACCCGTTAAACCGTGGTAGGTGAGATATTCCGTAGTTCCGACGCTCTCGGTGGCCGACGTAAACGTACCTTACCTCGTAGGTTTCAAGCAACCGGCGCACAACCTCAGGGTCGTCGCTGGTATAAATTTCGCGCACTGCGTCTTCCCGGCTAGCGAGTGAAGCGAACGAGCCGCGCCACTGCAGTTCGTGTCCCTTCCAGCCCTGAATAGTTGGCAGGCCGGTGCTGGATGAAACGCGTCCGTATTCGGAATAATCCTCTCCGACGGCTTCGACTATGCGGCCCCATTTGGCTTCGTCACGTAACCACTCAATCGCTGCGTATTCCCCGGGTGAAGCCGTTTGGATGAATGCCAGCCCGTTCAGTGTGTTGTCGGCCACGGTGTGGCCAGAGTTTAGGGCTCCAGTGCGTTCCAACGCCGCCCCAATAGAATAATAAAACGAAGCCACCAATAATACCGCGACTCCAGCTGCGCCCAAATAGAGCCCGGTTCGAGTAAGCGATTTTCTAAATTGTGGTGTGAAAAGGACCGTTCCGAGATTTATCCTGGGCAACGCCTCGTTTCGGTGTGACCAGATGTAGTAAAGAGAATAGCTGCCGGTGATTCCGAGCAGCAGCCATGCTTGGTAGTAGGTTTTGAATACGGTGTTCATTCGTTTGAATTCGCCGCTGAAGGAGTCGGCAATGTAGAAGAGTTCGGTTCCCATCAGCAAATAGAATCCCAGGGCGGCCAGCACCAACACGATAGCAGCAACAGGATCTGCCCCCAACCTTGCCCGCTGCATCGCGCTGAATCCCGCGGCACCTACTATTAATATTCCAGGCACCACAAGAACGGCCCGCTGACCTATTTCATCGAATGCGGCGCCTAATCCGTCGTCGAGCAGGGCAGCAAGGAACGCAACTACACCCCAGAGCACCACCGGCGCTACTGTAACCGTCATGATGGTGCCGGCGGCCGGGATGTCGGAGGGCGAAGGGCGGGCCAACCCAAACAGTTGACGCACCACGAACGCCAAAGCCAGCACGATGAACAAACCCATGCTGATGAAGAGCAAGAACGGTCTGGTTGCTACCTCTTGAAGTGGGAGCACTCCTGAAGCCTGTCCGTTCAGGCCTGCGTAGAAAGGTGCGAACGCCACCACCGCCGCCGCTAAAATTGGCCCAAATACCACTGCCGTACTCACGGCTGCCTGACGTAGGTCGCCGTCGAAGTCGCGGTAGGACTTGAGAAGCATGGCGACCGCTAACAGTACTGCCATTGTCGGGAAATCCCAGGTGTTTATAAACCCTAGTGAGCCTATAACCAAACCAATAACGACCGACTGCCAGGCGTGTTTGCGCAACCACGTGAGCCCCAAACGCCCTGGGGAACGGTAGACGTTCAAGACCACTCCAGTGGCGAGCATCATGAAAGGTAGGTTCATAACGTGAGGGTGCAAGTCGCCCAATATGAAGCTAAAAAGCGGAAATTCGGTGATGGTGAAATCTAGACTCTGGCTGTCCACCAAGGTATCGATCACTCGACTGGCGCGGAACCACCACCAGTACTGGTCCGGGAACCCTCCTGAGCCCGCTATCGCCTCCCCTTCAAGTCCTTTGATCCCCACCCAGGCCCAGAAGCCTTCTCCTCCCCAACCAATATTCCTGACGAATTCTAGAGCGCCCTCCAAGTTGCCAGCTAATATCACCAAAGCGGGTGAGGCTGCTCCAAACACAAAGCCGGCACGGGCGCTGCCGCCGGAGAGTCGTACCAGGTTATAGACCACACCAAATGCGGCCATGGCAGTCAGTGCCGGTATGAATGCCACTCCTAGGTTGTAGCCTACGCTGGAAGCGACTCCAGTCACCTGGGTTACGAATGCCATCATGAAATGCCCGAAATAGTAGTAGCTGATGGAGTTCCCAGACAGCCAGGGGTCTTCGGGAGGAAAGAAGCGGCTCTGGAGGATTGCGTTCATGAATCCGAAATCCATCGGTTTTTCGGTGTGATTGATGGCGGGCGCCTCGGAAACGATGCCCAGCCAGAGCAAGAAGAACCCGATGAAAATGATCTCAGCTGCTACGATCAAGGGCCAATTTTGTTTAAAGAAATCCTTTAGTTCTCCGAGAACATTTCGAGCGACCAGAACTGCCACGGCAGCCCCGATTAACAAAATGACGAGGATGGTCACCCTGGTATTGGGTATTGCCTGAGTCAGGCCGGCCACCCAAAGCATGTAAGAGAAGAGCACCAGCGAGAGCGGTTTGGGCAGGGTGTAGCCGCGGTCGGGTAGTTGCCGGAAAAGGACGAAGGTCACCGGTAGGACGAGAAGTCCTATGGTCTCTACGGCCAGGAACCAGCTTAAGGCATCAACCATGATATAACCGACGGCTTATGCGGCTGGAGTAAGCCCACGAGGTGACGGAGCGAAGAGGGCGGGGGGGTTAAGAAACGGGAGAGAGCAGGGAGCCCACGAAATCCCGAGTGTCGAAGGGCGCAATGTCCTCTATAGTCTCGCCGGTACCGATGAATAGGATCGGAACCTGCAACGTTTGCTTGATGGCGAGGACAATTCCGCCTCTGGCAGTGCCGTCCAATTTGGCCAGAAAGATACCAGAGCAATCAACAGCTTCCTTAAATGACTTGGCCTGGGCCAGACCATTATGGCCGGTAGTTGCGTCCAAGGTCAGAATAACTTGGTGTGGGGCTTTGGAGTCCAAGCGCCTCAATACGCGGTGAATCTTCCGCAGCTCCTCCATCAAGTTAGACTTGGTATGCAAGCGTCCGGCCGTGTCGATTATCAGTACATCTGCATCCCGGGCCCGGCCCGCTTGATAGGTGTCGTAGGCCACGGCCCCGGGATCTGCCCCGGCGCCGTGGCTAATTACATCTACGCCCACCTGTGTTCCTAGAATTTCCAGTTGATCGGCGGCGGCAGCCCGGAAGGTGTCGGCTGCGCCCAGAATCACCTTTTTGCCAGATTGGGTGAAGTGGTGGGCCAGTTTGCCGATGCTGGTGGTCTTGCCCACACCGTTCACTCCGACCACCAGTATTACATACGGTCCATCATGCTCGATATCGTCGCGCCACAGAGATTCGACGTCTTCGGATTCTAGGTCGGCAATCAACGACTCCTTGAGCGACTCGAACACCAATTCAGGAGAATCCAAAGCGTCCCGTCTAACCGTTTCCTTCAGATCGTCTACTATCTGGAGGGAGTAATCTACTCCTACGTCAGCAGAAATGAGTATCTCTTCCAACTCCTCCCACACGGATTCGTCCAGACGTGACGAGCGCAGGATACCCATAATGCGCCCGAACCATCGCTCCCGGCTGGCCTTCACCGCGTCTTGGGTGTGCTTGATCTCGTCTTGCCGATTGCGCTTGAAGAGTCGTAACATCAAATATCTGGTGAGCCTAATTCTCGGATGCCAACCGCTCCAGGGCTGCCCGAGCTGCCTCTACCTCCGCCTCCGACTTCTTACCTCCCCGGCCCTGCCCTAGTACTTGCCCGGCCACCAAAACCTCCACTGTGAAAATCGGTCCATGGTCCGGGCCCTCGCTTCCCACCAGTTGGTATTTCGGGGTCGGCATGCCCCTCGCTTGAAGGTGTTCTTGAAGGCCTGACTTTGGATTCTCCGTAGGACGGATTAATGCGTCGGCTTCTACCAAGTGGTCCGACATAACTGCCAGGACAAAGGAGCGGGCGTGGTCGATGCCTTGGTCCAAGTACACTGCGGCTACCAGGGCTTCGAATGCCGCCGCCAACACTGATTCTTGCTCGCGGCCTCCGGTGGAATCGACTCCCTTGCCAACCAAGAGAAGGGTTCCCAAATCCAGCCTGCTGGCGATTTCAGCCAGAGTAGCGCCCCTCACTAAAGCCGAACGTGTCTTGGTTAAAAGCCCTTCTTGAAAGTCGGAGAACCGGCGGTGCAACTCCTCGGAGACGACCAGTTCTAAGACGGCGTCTCCCAAGAACTCTAGCCTTTCGTAAGATTCGGTTGCATCCAACCCTTGCTCGTTACAAAACGAGCGATGAGTGAGGGCGCGCTGAAGCAAGCTGGGATCCCTAAACCGGAACCCCAGCTGCGATTCCAGGTGGCTGGTGGCGGTGGGTACTCTAGATAACCCCATGGGGCCACGGTGGCTGAGGGCGCTTAAACTCGCCCACGTGGGCGAATTGGCTCATTGCTTTGGTCATTCCCTCGTAGATCTCAGCTGCCTGGTCATCTGGGGGAATAAACATCTTCATGAAAGCGGCATTTCCGCTATCGAACACAAATGTGG
>CAZYBD010000119.1:0-8802 GCA_964645515.1 uncultured Dehalococcoidia bacterium
GCTTCCAGAGGCTATTGCTACATGTTTTGACCCGTACCCGGCTGCCTGACGCTGGGCCTGATTTGGTGGCGAGGGCATTCTCTTGCGTATATAATAGGCGATAAGACAATGGTTCGCTCAACAGTAGACATTCCAGCCTCAACAACGAATATTTCTGTTAGGATCCAATATAAAACAGGGAATGGCGGTGGTCATTAACAAAGACGAATTTAGGTCGGCACTTTCCGAGTTCGCTACCGGCGTGACTGTCATTACGACATTGGACGACAATGGGGAACCTCACACGATGACAGCGAACGCTTTCACGTCGGTCTGCCTGGAACCTCCTACCATATTGGTCTGTATAGCCCACGGTACCCATACATACGGATATGTGGAAGACCGGCAAGCTTTTGGAGTCAACTTTCTCACCCAGAGCCAAGAGCAGTTGGGAGCTTATTTTGCCAAAAAGCCCGAGGATCGTACTGGGGACGTCAAGTACAGTTTCTCCAAGTCCAACACTGGGATTCCCGTACTGGAAGACTCCATTGTGTTCTTCGATTGTACAGTGGTGGGATCACATGTATACGGGGACCACACCGTTTTCATAGCGGAAGTAAAAGAGATACGTCGTAACCAGTCCAACGCACCCCTTATGTTTTACAAAAGCCGCTGGTACAACCCCGCGAAGGGCTAACGAGCGGGAGCGATCCTTTAACTGCCAGCCACATTCTGGTGGCAGGACTGCGTTGCTTCGGTGAGGCCAAAAGCCCTTATACCTCTTTGTTCTCCGTCAAACACTTCTAGTTGTACGAAATGCGCAGTACTTGCAATCAGAGATTACTGGGTGTGTTTTTACGGGTGCCACGCCGTAAGCTTCATTTCATAATCGGTGTCTAAATGACATAGGTCGGCACACCTAACTCGTATCACATGGTGCACGACGTAAAATCGGTCTAGGCCTTGAAGTCGTTAAGTTCCATTTGACGCCAACTTTGAGTGCCTACTAGGCCAATACCGAACCCATCTAAGCTCCCCAGATTTGTAGAGCTTCTAATGGGAATGAAGGCAGGCTTCGTAGTCGTATCTAAGGAGAAGACAAGATTTAAAGTATTCGGGCCATACTCGCAACCTGCCTACGAAGCCAAGCCCAATTATACCGTTCAGCTGGACCTGAGCCTGTATTGGTAAATGATTGCCCCGTCGATCAAAGGATCCCGCACAAGTACCTCCGTGTGACGTACCGCTTTAAAGGGGACGTTCACCCTTTCAAGAAGACCGTCTACAGCGGGGCAGATTGAATGTCGTCCTTGACTGTCGTACGGTAGTCTAATTTGGTATATGTTATTAGCTCTGGCCAATCGTGAATTGAGGCCCCGTAATTCCACGGTGCATCTATTCACGATTGACCAGCCAGGCAGACCTAATCTTCGCTTGGCACTCCGTTGCCGCTGCCGTGTTTGACGTTCGTGCCGTTGGTGTGCTCGTCTTGGTCTTCGGTTCGAACCGTTTCCTGGAAACAGGCAATTGATGCCACGAAGTCATCCGATTCTTTAGCCTGCCAGACGATGACCCCTTGGGTATTCCGTCCGGTAACTCGTACCTGATCAAGAGTGATGCGAACCACTTGGGCTTTGGCCGATATAATCAGGATTTCCTGGCCCGAGGTGTCTGCGACCACGCGGGCAGTCGCCACCTTTCCGGCCTTATCGGTGGTGCGGAAGGTCTTCACGCCCTGCCCTCCGCGGCCCTTCCGGGGGTAGCTGGCTGTAGGGGTGGATTTACCGAATCCGTTCTCGCTCACGATCAGTAAATAGCTGTTGGGCACCACCACACCCATGGCCACAACTCTGTCGTTGCCTATCAACTTCATCCCACGGACGCCCCCGGCCGTCCTAGACCGGGGAGTCATCCCTTCAATAGGGAACTTTATGGCTTGGCCGTTGGCGGAGACCATCATTACGTCCTTAGCGTCACCCACCTGGGCCACCCCTACCAATTCATCCCCTTGTTCTAAATCCATCACGATAAGACCAGAGGGTCGTATCCTAGTCAGCTCGCCCGTCTTCAGCGATTTGATTTCACCTTTTTTGGTCGCCAGCACTAGGGGATATTCATCCCGCGGGTTGTCTATAAGCAGCATGGCTTGCACCAGTTCGTTCCGGTCGAGGGGTAACAGGTTGGACAATAAAGTCCCCCTACTGGTCCGGGAAGTATCGCCAGGAATTTGAAAGGCCTTGAGGGGGTACACCCGACCCCGGTTGGTGAAAAAGAATAGGGTGTTGTGAGTATCGACGACCACCACGTCCATGGGTGCATCGTCTTCCCTGGTGGTCATGCCTCGCACCCCCTTACCGCCGCGGTGCTGGGTGCGATAGGTGGCCGACGGTACCCGCTTCACATACCCTCTCTGACTCAGTGTGATGACGACGTCTTCCACCGGAATCAAGGATTCCGGCGTCTCCTCCCCGATCTCTTCCTCAGAGATGACGGTTCTCCGGGGATTATTGAAAGATTTCTTAAGTTGTTTGGTTTCAGTTTTTATCTCGGCCATTACCTTGGCCGGATCTGCCAGCAGAGCTTCTAGGTCGGCGATTTTCTGCAGCAATTCGTCGTGTTCACTCTGCAGCCTCTCCCGTTCCAAGGCTGCCAACCGCCGCAGTTGCATATCAAGGATCGCTTGTGCCTGGACCTCACTGAGCACCAGTTGTTCCATTAAGTTATTCCGCGCCGTCTCTACATCGGCCGAACTGCGTATGATGGCAATTACGTCATCCATGCGTTCCAGAGCTAACAACAAGCCTTGGACCACGTGGTCTCTGGCCCGGGCCCGTTCCAATTGGTACTCGGAACGGCGCCGGATAACTTCTTGGCGGTGCTCGATGAACAGTGCAAGAGATCGGCGAAGAGGCAGAACCTGCGGCTGTCCGTCCACAAGGGCTAACATGATGGAGGTGAACGAGGACCTTAGCGCTGTGTGGCGATACAGGTTGTTTAGCACCACTCTTGGCTGGGCATCGCGTCGCAGTTCAATGACTATGCGCATGCCGTGCCGGTCGGACTCATCCCGGATGTCAGAGATACCTTCGATTTTCTTTTCTCGGGCTAACGAGGCGATCCGCTCGATCAAAGTTGCCTTGTTTACTTGGTAGGGCAGCTCGGTAACAATTATCTGCTCTCTTCCGCCCCGGACCTCCTCGATCTCTGCGCTAGCCTCCATAACTATCCGGCCTCGGCCGGTGGTGTACGTATCTAGGATCCCTTGCTTACCGCGAATGTTGGCGCCGGTGGGGAAGTCGGGTCCTTTGACGTACCTCATCAAGCGTTCCGTCGTGGCGTCTGGTTCGTCGATTAGGTGGACTATGGCGTCACAGATTTCGCCTAAGTTATGCGGCGGGATGTTAGTGGCCATGCCCACAGCAATTCCGGAGGCCCCGTTTACCAACATATTGGGCATCCGTGCCGGCAAAACGACTGGTTCGTTCAAAGAATCGTCGAAGTTTGGGGTAAAATCGACCGTGTTCTGATCGATGTCGGCAAGCAGTTCTTCGGCTATAGGGGCCAGGCGGGCTTCGGTGTACCGCATAGCAGCGGGCGGGTCGCCGTCGATACTACCGAAGTTCCCCTGACCTGCGATTAACGGGTAGCGCAACGAAAATTCTTGGGCCATGCGCACCAAAGCGTCATAAACCGAGCCCTCGCCATGGGGGTGAAATTTGCCCAGCACCTCACCAGCGATCCGGGCGCTCTTTCTGTACTGAGAGCCGGGCCGGATGCCCATGTCGTGCATTGCATATAGGATGCGCCGCTGCACCGGTTTGAGACCGTCTCGCACGTCCGGCAGGGCCCGCGACACGATAACACTCATGGCATAGGTCAAATACGAAGTGCGCATCTCGTCTTCGATGCGTATAGGTTGCTCTCCGGGTGGGAGCGAGGCAGTGGTTACCATAAATCAATACTCCTAAAGCGAGTCATTGTGGTCGGAGCGGCCCGGCCATGCCTAGTTCACACCGTCACAGGAGTGGTTTGCTGGGCCGTTGTGTAGGGAACTGGACGCCTCTCACAGCCGACGGATCAAGTTGCGCAAGCAGATACAAAGGATTCGGCCCGTTCATGCAGGCCGCTGAATAAATTTGAGAAAAGCTTGGGGACCTCTTGTTGCCGTTCCGGGTGGCACTGCAGTCCGATAACCCAGCTATGTTGGGGGCTCTCCAGCCCCTCCACCAATCCATCCTCCACACCATACGCCGTGGTCATCAGTCGCGGCGCCCTTTGTGCCTCGGTCAGTCCTTGGTGATGGTGGCTGTTAACTTTGAAGATTCCCGCCATTCCAATTACCGCCGCCGCCTTGGCACCAGGGGCGACGTATATTTGGTGGTCAGCGGACTCGCGTTGGCCGTTTACCATTTCAGAACGGTGATTTGGCAAATCCTGAATCAGCCTGCCGCCAAATGCTACGTTAAGTAGTTGCATGCCGCGGCAAATAGCGAGAACCGGCATGTCCAACTCGAGGGCGCGTTCCAGTACTCTCAGCTCAAAGTCATCTAGCGATCGGCATATGTCCAGTCCGGCATTGGAATCCGGTTCCTGGAAATAGAGCTCTGGGTCCACGTCCGGCCCACCTGTCAGCATCAATCCAGAAACACCGTCCATCACTTCTTCAGCTGCCAGGTGGCCGTGAGTTTCAGGCACCAAGAGCCTAACTTGGGATCCGATCGATTCCATCACTTCAACGTATCGTCGAGCATTTTCAGCGTCTATAGAAGTGATAGCTATAACTGCCATACGACATAACATTTTAACTGATCGGGTCGCCTAGTTACAGTATTGAAAGTCCCCATTGCGTCCATGTTGTGCCTGGCTAAAGCTTTTTCCGTTTGCTGAAACGCTAGCAATTTTGATAAGCTAAAGCTGTCGGAAAATAGGAACTTATTAGGCAAAGCGAACGCTATGAAAGAAGTTATACAGGGCGCCGTAGACCTTTTGAAGGATGGCCAACCCTGTGTGGTCGCCACTGTGGTACGGACCAAGGGTTCCACACCTCAGAAGGCCGGCGCCATGTTGCTAGTTCGGGAGGACGGAACCGGCTTGGGCACTCTGGGCGGCGGCTGCGTAGAGGGTGACATTTGGTTCGCGGCGAAAGAGATGCTTAGGCGAAACGCTGGCCCTGAGTTCAAAGACTACTACCTCAATGAAGACATTGCTGCCCGAGACGGACTGGTTTGCGGTGGCACGATGTATTTCTATCTGGAACCGCTCCGTAAGGAACACGAATTCCTTTCCATCGGTGACGAGATCGTGAATGCCTACGATGGAGGCAACCCGGTCGGCCTAGCTACTGTAGTGAACTCTCCCGAAGGTGGAGTGGCTCTTGGAGCCAAGCTGTTGCTCCGGATGGACGGGAGCGTGTCAGGGACATTGGGCCGTCCGGAACTTGATACCGAGGCACTAACGATTGCACAGCAGGTTGCCGAAATCGGAAACACCGAATCTGTGACGACTGCTGATGGCACGGAGATATTTGTCGAGGGATTTACCACGCCGCCTACCCTAGTGATGGTGGGAGGCGGTCATGTGGGTAAAGCGACCGCCGACCTAGCTAATTTCTTAGGCTACCGGGTCTTGCTTGTCGACGACCGCCCCGAATTCTCCAACTCGGAACGCTTTCCCTACGCTGAGGAGACAGTGGTGGCCCCTTACGATGAGTGGGCAACCCACTTGGACGTCAATGTCAACAGTTTCTTGGTGGTGGCCACCCGTGGCCATAGATTTGACGACATGGCACTGGAATCCGCACTGAGCACTAGGGCCAGGTACATTGGTCTGCTGGGTAGCCGCAGAAAGACGCTGATGATATATCGGCGCCTTATTCAACAGGGTGTCTCTGCCGAGCGGATCAAAGAAGTATATGCACCGGTGGGTTTGAATATCGGCGGGCTTACCCCAGAGGAATTAGCGGTCAGTATCATGGCGGAGATCATTATGGTTCGCCGGGGCGGTGATGGCGGCCAGATGCAGATGGGGAATTGGTATGTGGACCGGGCTTCCGATATCGTCGAAAGAACGGTCGAAGTCTAGGTCGCCTTCCTGATGCCTGGTGCCTGGGGGATATTGCTGGCCGCCGGGGAGTCTCGCCGGATGGGCGGGCTCAAAGCTCTTTTACCCTGGCAAGGGACTACCCTCATCGAGCACCAGATGGCTTCTCTATTACAGGCTGGCGTCGCCCATATTGTGGTTGTGTTGGGACACGACGCGGACCGCTTGATCCCATTGGTTGAAGGCCGCGGGCAAAGGGAGTGGGTACTGAATCCCCGTTACTTGGAGGGCAAGACTACCTCAATCAAAAAAGGACTAGCTGCAGTCCCTCAACGTGACGCCACAGAAATTCTGTTGCTAAATGTTGACCAGCCACGCTCTCCTGATACCCTTCGGTTGTTGTTGGAACGCCATCGGGAACACGGTGGCTTGATCACAGTCCCTGTATTCGGCGGAAAAGGTGGACATCCCATTATTTTGGCGGCCGGACTTATATCGGAACTCCAAGCAATCGAAGAAGAAAATCAGGGCATAAAAGCGGTGGCATGCCGTCATGTCGATGAGACCGTTCGGGTTGACCTGGGAGCGCCGGAGATTCTTTGGGATCTCAACACACCGGAGCAGTACAAAGACGCCATTAACACGGACGGGCAGCCACCCGGTCAATAGTTCGTCCTGCTAGTGTCCCTCTTACCGAGGAGGCGACACATGAGAGTAGCGGCTCCGCTCCGCCACTCCATTGCAGATGAGACTTAACTTTCTCTTAATGGCTCGCCTAAGAGTGACAGGTCAATGGGCGGAGACTACTCCCTCAGTATTCATGGAAGGCCATTTGCAACCGGTCCCGGTCTTGGGTTTCAGTTAACGCCAACATAAGTAGTACTCGGGCCTTTTGCGGGAGCAGATTGTCGCACACTATAAAACCCTGTTGCTCCTTTTTGGGGGTTGTTATCACCCGACCTGCGGTGGAGCGAGACGCTAGCACCACCGGAATTCCTGCCGAAACCGCCTTTGCCGCAGCTGCTTCGAATACAGGAGGGAAGGTGCCCCCTCCGAAACCCACCACGACTAAACCGTCCGACCGATTGGTCTGAGCGGCTTCTACAAATAGGCCATCAGCTCCAGCGTAGGAATATACGATATCCACCCTAGGCAAGCTGCTGAGTTGATCGGTACTAAAAGAGGTGCTTGTGGTGTGCTTTCTGGTGGGTGAACGGTAAAATACGACTTGTCCGTCGGAGTCGGCATATCCCAAAAACCCCAATTCGTTGGGGCGAAAGGTTTCCACCCGGAAGGTATTGGCTTTGGTCACGTCCCTAGCGCACTGGATCTCGTTGTTCAGCACGGTGAGCACCCCGAACCCGCGGGCGTCAGGACTAGCCGCGACGCGGACCGCGTCCAACAGGTTAAGGTCAGAGTCGGTGGCTATCGCGGTCGGTGGCCGCATGGCCCCTGTAACCACCACCGGCTTGTCCGACTTGACAGTCAAGTGCAAGAAATAGGCGGTCTCCTCCAGAGTGGCGGTGCCGTGCGTAACTACTATGCCAGAAATGCTGGGGTCTTCCCGAAATAACTGGTTGATATTTTTGGTCAGGGACAGCCACTCGGCTGCGCCGATGGCAGGGCTGCCGACGCTCACTAGGTCCTCCGAAGTGACATCGGCGAACTCTCCGATCTCGGGGACTCGCGCTAAGGACTGTTCGATTGTTATGTGATCGCCTATTTCAGGATACAAAATGAAGTCCATTCGGTCGGGTCCGATTCCCGCGATGCTACCGCCGGTACCAATAACATGGACGTGTGGTTTAGCGGTTGTCATTTGAGTCCACCTCCCCCGAGTATTCGGGTTTTTGTTTGATTGGTATGTCCCGTGGCAACCTGATTCCTGGCCGGCCGGTACGCCCAGGCGAGGGACGTTCGCTGACATGATATACGTATTCCGTCCTAATTTGTACGTGAGGGTACAGTGCCGGTGCTTTTGCTCTGCGAAATACACTCGATTCTGGAAACGTTGGCTGCTGTAAGCTAGGACGCCGACGCTAAAGGCGGCTTCTATGAACTTTCGTGTCTTGGGGACATAGTTGCTTACGGCCCCGGCCCCTGCCTCCGCCGCATCAGAGAATTCCGCTTGGTCGCTATCCCCCGGGAAGCACAACTATGCTGCCGTTGCGTTCCTGCAGGCGCCTGATGGACCGTCTATGGATAAATTGACAGTCGTCTAGAAATGTTGGTAGATTGCATTTTGTCCTAGGGCGAAGAAACCCAGCCCCTAGGAATTCCGGCCCGCTAGCTCAACTGGCAGAGCAACTGACTCTTAATCAGTAGGTTCCCGGTTCGACCCCGGGGCGGGTCACCAGCATTTAGGCACGGAAAGTCCCAGATTCGAGAAATCTGGGACTTTCCTTTTCCTTAAATGGTCTTGTTTTGTTCAAGTGCCCGAATACATCACCAGCCTCTACTGACCTGGTGAGAACTTCTGGATGCGGTTGTTGTAATCGTCTGAAACGTAGATGCTGCCGTCAGTTGCCACCGCAACATCATGCGGAAACCCAAACTGCCCGTCGGAGTTACCAAACCCGCCCCAGCCCAGCAGACGAGTCCCATCGGCGGTGAACTTCTGGATGCGGTGGTTGGATGTGTCTGCAACATACACGCTGCCATCTGGTGCCACCGCGACGCCATGCGGATTATTGAACTGCCCGTCGCCCGTGCCCTATGTACCCCAATAGCTAAAGAAAACACCTTCTAAAGTGAACATCTGAAAGCGGGCGATCAAAGACTCTG
>CAZYBD010000120.1:0-14327 GCA_964645515.1 uncultured Dehalococcoidia bacterium
CGACCACTGGTTTTGGAGACCAGCGCTCTGGCCAGACTGAGCTACGCTCCTACGATTCTCTGAGATGGTACCCCTGGAGGGACTCGAACCCCCGCCGCGCGACTTAGGACGCCGCCGCTCTATCCTCTGAGCTCCAGGGGCACTATGGTGGAGATAGAGGGGCTCGACCCCTCGACCTCGGCATTGCGAACGCCGCGCTCTCCCAGCTGAGCTATATCCCCATAACTAGCCCCGATGGCCAGCCCGGTGATAGGCCACCTTCAGATACGGCTTGAGCTCAAATACCGTCCTGATTCCTAAATCCGCAGCACTCTTTGGGCTCGTCTGAATCGTAAATCCGCCCCTTCACTACTGTCAAGTCGAGGCCTTCCCAGGCGTCGGTTATTCGTCCGTCTATACAGGGACACTGTATCTAGCAGGGTCCCTCGACAAGTTCAGGTAAAATCGTGATGAGCCTCACGCGGGGGCAGCTGGGGCCAGCCGTGAGCTTGTCGAACCGCTTTGATGACTGCTACAGTGAAGCGGTAAGCCGCCGCAACGGCCAAGGGAGATGGCATGTTGGACCCAGAGGAATTCATCGCGTCGTGCCAACAAGCACTGTCGGAAAACACACCGGCATGGGCAATCAAAGAGCTGGTTGGCGCGGCGGTGGCCGAACCGGACCAGATTGTTGCCGCTTGGGGGATTCCTTCCCATGGCGGTATCACGACTCTACACCGGTCTCCGGAGTTAACCATACTAAACATTGTCTGGCCGCCAGGCATGGCCTTGTATCCGCACGACCATCAGTTGTGGGCGGTCATTGGGCTTTACGGAGGCCAGGAAGACAACACCTTCTTTAATCGTAAGGCCGAAGGCGTTGGGTTGATCCGGGCTGGTTTCAAGGAACTGCGGAGCCGAAACGCGGTCATCCTAGGGCAGGACGCCATTCACGCGGTGCACAATCCCCAGGGCGTGTTCACCGGGGCGCTTCATGTTTACGGTGGCGATTTTTTCGCTCAACCACGCAGTGAGTGGGCGTCGGAGAATGACGAGGAAATACCGTATAGCGTGGATCACGCCATGAAGGCGTTCGCCGATGCCAACGGTCACTGGCTGGCCCAACAAGAGCAGTCGTCTAGGTTAGCTAAGGCAGACCTCTCTGGTATTTGAAGGACTCCTGCACAGAACTAAAGATATCTCGAGCCTTGTTGAGGACATCGCCGCATTCACCGTTGCGTTCTACGTCTTAGGGTAAAGAAAACAGGGACCGTTCGACCCAACCAGAGACCCATGCCGTCACCGTCAATATGACAGCAATAACATCAAAGACAAACACAAATCAGGCAAGCAAGGCCTTCCTTAACGTGTCGCGGTCTTTTCCAGGGACGCAGGGCGTTTAGAATTTGGAAAAACTACCTTCGTCCGCGGTAATAAACTCCAACACTACCGTTTGTCCTGAGTCGTTCGCTTGCAGACCCCGCTTGATTGCGGGGACTATATCTTGTGGTTCCGTGATTTTTTCACTATACGCCCCCATGGCCTGTGCCACCTCAGAGAAACGGCCCGTTAGCTCTTGGAAACGGTAGTCCTCCAACGCAGGCGGAAAGGGTCGGCCGTCGTAGATGGACATGAACGAATTGTTGTTCACCACAGTCATGGTCGCTATACCGCACCGCACTGCGGTTTCCACATCCAAACCCACGGTGCTGAAGGCCATGTCGCCCATCACATTAATCACCTGCTTTTCGGGGAAGGCCATCTTAGCGCCCATAGCCAGTCCCAAACTGTAGCCCAGTTGAGTGGACTTGCCCCAGCCGATGAAACTGCGCGGTGCCCGGGCCTCCCAGAACGGGATCATGTACTCTCGAGCGCTTCCCGACTCATGGGTTACCACCGTGTTGTCCAAGTCCACTGTGTGCATCAGGTCCCAAATTACTCTGTAGGGATTGATGGGAGTATCGCCGGAGGTCAGTTTCGGCGCCCAGCGAGCCAACCAACTCTTTTTCACCGCCTTTATGTCGCTCTGAAGCTCTCGATTAACCGGCCGGGGGCTGCTTTCCCGGTCGTTCAGTTCGTCCAAGAGTTGCCGCAGCACCAATTTCGCGTCGCCCAATAGCGGGTAGTCGCAATTGTACTCCCGGGCGATGGCGTCTTCGTCATTAGTGAGGTGGACCATCATCTTGCCATCCGGAATAGGCACAGCGAAGAACGTCGTGACGAAGCTGCACCCTGCTCCGAAGACCAAATCGGCCTTGTCCATGTACTTGTGGACCGCCGCGGTGGTGCTAGGACCACCCGCTCCCAAGGCCAGCGGGTGGTTTTCCGGGAATGCACTCTTACCAGGCAGGGTGGTCATAACCGGCGCTTGCAAGAATTCGGCAAGCTCCATTAATTCATCGCTGGCTTCAGCGTATAGGATCCCCTGACCAGCATGAATAATCGGTCTTTGGGCGGCCAGCAGGGCCGCTGCCGCACGGCTGACGTCGGCAGGATCTGCCTGCTGCCGGACGGCCCGGGGCGGCTCATAGTTGAATAACTCTTCTTGAAGCTCTCCCTCGGCCACATCTTCTGGGATCTCAAGTAGCACCGGCCCCGGGCGGCCGCTCCGCAGCTTGGCGAAGGCCCGGCGCATCAAATCGGGCACCCTCTCCACCATATTGATTTCTTCAGACCACTTGGTGATGGTCTCGAAGCTACGGGTAGGATAGAAGTTAGGGTGCACTCCTCTTTTGTCCCTAGGCATCCCCGCCGGAAGGAGGAGGATGGGCACTGATTCGGCAAACGCTTGAGCGACGCCGCCGAAAGCATTCTCAGCTCCAGGCCCATTTTGCATCATGAAGACGCCCAGTCGCTTCCCATTGGTTGCTCGGGAATAACCGTCCACCATATGAATCCCGGTCCCCTCCTGACGAAAAATGATTGGACGTATCCCGGCGGTGGCCGCGGCCTCGAGTAGGGGCTGGAAAGGTACGCAACCGATGAATTCGACGCCTTCCATGCGCAGGACATTGGCGATTGCTGTAACGCCGTTCATGAGTCTATTCTCCAAGGCTAGCGATAATTGCCGCGACAGAAAAGACAAGGCGGCAGTCGATTGCGGAGTGTAGATGCAGCCCCAATCGGTGTCAAGGAAGACCGCTCGGACACCAAAACTAAAGCTCTGGCCGGAAGCCCCAAGGAACGAGCCGCTCCGGTACAATCTTTATCACCGGACTGCCGTCCAAGTCCATTTCCCGGTATTGAGGATATTTCTCCCGCAGCGAAGCCACAGCCGCAACCGCTTCGGGACCATCCGTTAGCAACTCAGCGCTCCCCACCACTAACACATAACGCAGACGGCTCCACTCCTCTTCGTAGTGGTCCACCACCAAGGAGACCTTAGGATTGGCCACGATGTTACGCACCCGTCGCAAACGGGTGGGTGGGACACCTTTGGGTTTCTGATCCAGTACCGAATAGACCGAACGGCCGTCAAACGTAAAGCAGATCGGGATCACGTGGGGCTGACCGGTTCCGTCGGCAGTAGCCAGGTGAGCGGTACGGGCCGCCCGCAGGAAATCGGCGTGGGGTTCGACAAGCTCAGGCAAAGGCAACTCCAACTTTAGGCAAAGAAGAAGAACGAGGCAAGTATCGGCAGAAAAATCAGCCCGTCTTAGGGGTGAGGGGAAAAGCCCAGCGGGTCTTCGAGAATCTCTATATTCTCCAACTCGGCTCTGGCGGCGTCTCCCGCCGCCGCGTCCCCCTCTTTGACGCAGTTCACCAGAACCCTTTTGGCCAGCCCGCCACCAATCTTGCCCAGCGCCGAGATACCGGCCAACTGGACCTGGTGGTCGTCGTCCTGCAGCAGTGGGATCAGGTGGAGGATCGCCTCTTCTTCACCCAACTCGCCGCAGGCATGGGCGGTCTCGTAACGGACCGACGGTTCTGGGCTCTGCAATTCCTTGATCAGAGTCGGCAGCCAGCTCACCTCACCGGTGCGCCCCATAGCAAAGATGGAACTAGCCTTGAGGTCTTGATCTTCGCTAGTGTAGGCCCATTCGACAAACTGTTGGATGGCTTCGGTATTGAAAGGAGCCACCGATTCGAGGCACCGGCGTCTCACGTCAATGTCCTCGTCCTCGTCGTCAAGGATTCCCATCAGACTCTGGTGGATCAACTCGCCGTCCTTGGCCAGTAGCTTACCTTCCTGGGCCAAAATCGGGAACTTACCCAACGCCAACGCCGCCGCAGCGCGGACCCGAGGGCTCTTATCCGAGCGTAGAACGTCAACCAAAGCAGAGATAATCGACCGGTCTTCGTGTTCCCACAACCCTTCAATGGCGATCTCAAGGATCTCTTCGTCACCGACCTTGAGGCACATCTTGAAGACCGTGGTGAAATCCAGCTCCGTGTTCTGCTCAGCCAGCTCCACCATCATCGAAACAATTTCCCTTTGCCGTTCCGGCTGCAAGGGGAGCCAGCACTTTGCGAACTGACCAAGCTCCTCTGGGGACAGGTCCGAAACGTCGTGGAACTCCGCCGACGAAAGGTCGGCTGCAGGATCGCTAATAGTCTCAAGAAAAAGTTCGAATGCCATGTTCTGCCAATTGAACAACCCGAGCCGGGTCAGTCAACCCGATCGGGGGTATATTGAAAAATACTGTTTCTTTAGACTGAGACTGGTATTGGATCTAGCAGTGCAGACCGCTGAGGCTAGCTTCTTGTTTATGGACTCCAGCAGGTTGATCGGAGCCGAATCTAACGGGCCCGAGCGCTTTCAAGTATAGCATAGAGCCGCTAAAGTCCACCCTCCTCCAGGCTTATTTTCTTGATTGCCGCAGCCTGTGGATCGCCCTGGGCAAAGCCTCCAACAGATCGGAAGCGGCGCTCCCGGCGGCGCCCAGCCGTTGGGCAACGATTTCCGCCGCCACCCCGTGAAGATACACCCCGCAGCAGGCGGCGTGGCCCGGCGGAAGACCCTGGGCTAGCAAAGCCACAATTATCCCGCTCAACACATCACCCGTGCCGCCGGAGGCCAATCCGGGGTTGGCAAACGGGGAGACGTGTACCAGGCCATCCGGATGGGCGATTACCGTATTGGCGCCCTTCAGAACGACCCAGGCGTCCCAAGCAGCAGCCCATTCCCTGGAGACGGCCACTCGGTCTCTCTGGACCTGCTCCACCGCGAGGCCGGTGAGCGTAGCCATTTCGCCGGGGTGAGGCGTCAGGACCAGCGGACGCCCGACCCGTTGGTGCCAGCGGTCCAATCGGGAAAGGTTGTTGAGGCCGTCAGCGTCCACCAGCGTCGGCAGAGTGCCTGGCCAATCTTCTGAGCGGCAAAGCAAGGCGCCCAAGAACTTGCTGGTACCTTCCGACCACCCCATCCCGCTACCCACCGCTACGGCCGAGTAACGCCCACGGGAGCCGTGTATCAGAGAGGCGGCATCAGGGCTGACGCACCCGTCGAGATCTTCAGGCAATGGGAAATGAATGGCCTCGTCGGTCTTAACCGCAACAATGGGATAAACGCTTTCGGGGCTGGCCAGCGTCGTCAGCCCGGCTCCCGTACGGACCGAAGCTTGGGCTGCTAGGTACGCCGCACCCACGTATTTACGGGACCCGGCAACTACCAGGGCATGCCCGTAGGTCCCCTTGTGAGAGTTCAGGGCACGTTCGGGGAGGCGGCAGGTGACCCAGTCGTCAGTCAGCAACTCCAGGTCGATCTTCGACGCCTCTTCGATTCCTGCAGGTATGCCAATGTCCAAAACCTGCACGAACCCGGCCCGGTCCGCCCCCGGAAAGCGCAGCAGGCCGACCTTGGGGTGCCCCAACGCCAGGGTCGTATCCACCCAGGGGCACACCGGGTCAGTTGCACCAGTGTCAGCGTTTAACCCCGTGGGAAGGTCCAATGCAATAACGACGGGACGGACGCGTTGGTCTCTGAGGCTTTTCAACCGCAGCATTACTTTCTTCACAGTATCCTGCAGTGGGCGCGCCCCGCCGGTGCCTAAAACGGCATCAATCACCACGCGGGAGCGGCCAAGCAGCCGGTCCAGGGAAGCTAGCTTAGTATCGTCGACGGCCCTGACTACGCAGACGCCGTAGCCACGGGCCAGGTCCATCTTGAGGTCCGTTTCCGGACGTCCGAGCACCTGGTAAGCCGTGACTTCGCCGCCCCAACGCCGCAGGTGGCGGGCGGCGACCAGGCCGTCGGCGCCGTTGTTGCCGGGTCCTACCAGTACCGTAATCCCGGCCCCTGCCACTCCACCCAAAGTGCTGCTGACGGCTCGTGCCACCTCCAATCCGGCTTTTTCCATGAGTTGATCGGTTGTCACGCCGTTTCTCTCGGATGCCTGTTCGATGGCCGCCATCTGTACTGAGGTTACGATCTTCACCGATAGGCCTCGCCCTATTCCACCTGGCGCTCTATCAAAACGAAAGCGACAGCGTACTCCTGGGAATGAGAGATGCTCAACGCGGTTTCCTGAACCCCGAACCGGCCTGCCCTTCGCTCCGCGCGGCCGCTCAGCTTGATTCCGGGCGCGCCGCTCTCCGCCCGCACCACTTCGATATCTTTCCAGCCTACCCCTCGCACGCCGGTGCCCAGTGCTTTCATGGTGGCCTCTTTAGCAGCGAAACGAGCGGCAAGGTTCGGGGCCCGACCGCGGCAGTACTCAATCTCCTCCGGGGTGAACACACGGTCTAGGAACCGTTGACCGTACCGCTCCAGAACCCGGCGGACTCGCGAGATTTCAATGATATCTACGCCGGTTGCTATCATTGGTTCTTACTGACGCGGGGACGGACGATCTTAGGCGGACGGTGCCTGAATGTGGCCTGTCAACTGCAGGTTATCCAGGATTTTGGAGACAGAATAGCTTCGGTTCAAGGCGTAGAAGTGGACACCGGGCACTCCTGCTGCCCACAATTCTTCAAGCTGCTTGCTGGCGTATTCCACTCCCATTTCCCGCGCGCCGTCGTCATCATCGGCATACCTTACCAGTTGCGATTCCAATTCGGGCGGGATCTTGGCACCGCACAATGACGTAAAGCGGCGGATTTGAGGTGCACTAAGGACCGGTAAAACTCCCGGAATGATGGGGACGTCGATTCCGGCCTTGTCAGCCCTTTCCACAAATTTGAAAAAGTCGTTGTTATCGTAGAAAAGCTGGGTGATCAAGAAATCGGCCCCGTTTTTCACCTTAAGCTTGGCATATTCTAGGTCATTCTCCAGATCGACCGACTCGGTATGTCCTTCGGGATAGCAAGCCGCCGCGATGCCAAACGCGTAATTGGAGTGGATATGACTGATCAGGTCAGAAGCGTGAGCGAACCCGCCTTCCACCGGCACAAATTCGGTCTTCCCCCTCGGCGGGTCACCTCTCAGGCCAATAACGTTATCGATGGCCGCGGCCTTCAGGCGCTGGAGAACACCGTCCAGCTCGGCCACCGTCTGGCCCACACAGGGCAGGTGCGCCATGACTTCTACCTGACCACTGTTCTTGGCTTTGACGGTTATCTCCTCTGTAAATGCCCTAGTGGAACCGCCGGCACCGTAGGTAACCGAGACGAAGTCTGGCGCGGAGACCTTTAATTCCTCCAGTGTATCCAGAACGCCTGGGATGCCCTCGGCCGCTCTAGGAGGGAAGAACTCGAAAGAAATGGTGCGGGAATCGGTAAGAATGTCTCGGATTTTCAATTCAGTCCTTGGTCTGGCGGCCCTGGGATCGACGGGCCGGATAGTAGCTGGGAGGAAAACAGACTCACAAAGGGGAGTAACCGGACGTAGATGATAGCATTGGCAAAAAAGGGTGTCTAACCCACCGCCTGCTCTTCAGAACTCGATGGCCCGCTTTTCCATGAACGCTCGTACGCCTTCGGCCGAGTGTGAGGACGTAGCGACATACTGGTTAAAGGCCTCAGTTTCCAACGCCACCCCATCTCGAACCGGGAGGTCTCTGCCTCGGTTGGCCAACGATTTGATCCAACCCAATCCGGGTCGGCTCTTTGTCCGTAACGGCGCCAGCAACTTCTCGAGCTCGCCGTCCAACTGGTCTTGCGGGACCGCCCTAAGGGCCAGCCCCCACTCGACCGCCTCCGCGCCGGTAAGCCACCGCCCGGAAGTCAAGAGTTCCATCGCCCGCTGCATTCCCACGCGGCGGGGTAGCCGTTGGGTGGACCCTCCGCCGGGTATCAGACCAACGTTCACATGTTGGTCGCCGATCCTCGCGTCTTCTGCCGTCAACACCATGTCACAAGCCATCATCAACTCCAGTCCTCCAGCCAGCGCGTAACCGTGAACAACGGCTATCACTGGAATAGGCAAGTCCTCGAGTTGGAACAAAAGGCCATTAATCTGACCCAGATATTCGCGGAGGTGGGCCGGATCCTTGAAGGCCTCTTGAAAATGGCTGAGATCGGCGCCGGCGCAGAAAGCCCGTCCTTCCCCTCGGAGAACCACGGCCTTGGACGACTCGTCCTCTGCCACGGCATCCAAAGCCGCACGCAAATCCGAGACAAGCAACGGGCTCAGAGCATTTAACGTTTCTGGATGGTCCATTCGAATAGTGGAAACCGACAGCTCTTGCGAATACTTGATATTGGTATAATTTACCAACTACGTCTCCTCTTCAAGGGTGTCGCCCTAATATACCAGACCCCTTTCACCAAAAATCCAAGCCGGAAATTCTGCCCAGACCAGCTAGTTGTTCCCTAAAGGCCCGGGTGCAGAAGGAAGCCTCCAGTAACCTTGTGGAGAACTACCAGAGAGGCAGTCTGCGGCTACGGGTCACCGCTTCTGCGGGGCACGGCAGGGCCAACAAAGCAGTCATTGAATTGTCGGCTGAGGCCCTAGAAATCAGCAAGTCCCGATTAACGATCCTCAAAGGACAAAAGTCCAGGGAAAAATCCATCGGGGTGAAATCGCTGACGCCGGGAAAGGTCGATCAGAGGCTAACCTCCGCGATCGCCTAAACCTCGATGGTCCTGCCTCATTGCAGATATTAGGAAGTAGACACCGCGGAAGTCGCCTTCCCGAAGCAAGTAGCCTGGCACTTCTTATAAGCTTTAAAATAGAACATCGCTCTCTACCTGCCTTGAGGATGGGCTAGACTCGTCGGACTGCCTATTCCCGTCCAATCTTGTCAGCTTAGATGCTCCTGCTCACTCAGGGTTCATTTGGTATATTCCTAATGTGCCCTGCCGGTTGTGCCGGTTTCATTCCCACAATCAACTTAGTCTCACAATAAAAATTGGAGTCATTGATTTGGTTCGGATTGGTCAAAGCCTCGTAGACGAAATGGTGGCCCACGCGAAAGCAGACCTCCCCAACGAATGCTGCGGTATCTTGGCAGGGCAAGACGGCACCGTGACCAAGGCTTTCCGAATGTCCAACGTAGAAGCCAGTCCATTTCGCTTCTCTATGGACCCAGGCGAGCTAGTCAAGGTGGATACCGAAGCCGGCGACAACGGCTGGGACTTGATCGCCATCTACCACTCGCACACCGGTAGCGAGGCCTATCCGTCCGACACCGACGTCCGGATCGCCGGTGGTACCGCCGAGCTCTGGCCCGACGTCCGCTACCTGTTGGTTTCATTGCTGGATATGGAAACCCCCAGCGTCAGGGTCTTCCAAATAGTCGGTGGGGAAATTACTGAGGAGTCTCTGGAAGTCACCTAACAGCACGCCAGCGCCGCCTCATGCGTTCGGCAATAGCGGCCACCTTATTGGTCTTCGCCGTGATCCTGGCAGGCTGCGGAGTCGGCCCCTCCTCAACCCAGATTGACTCAGCGAGCGAGCCTCCCATCTCCACCAACTCTGCGCCCCGCCCGTCACCTACCCCACTGCCGACTCCGCATCCAGAAGCCACTCACTGGGTCGAACAGCGTCTCGATGCCGTGGTGGCATTCTACCAACCTACCATAGCGGGGGAGGCTCTGCTCCCCCGCCTGGACTACCATTAGATGAGCTAAGAGCCGGGGGTTTTTGGCAGTTTTGGATTCGATGGCTGGGCCGGCGCAAGGGAGGCTAGGCCCATGGGCATCATCCACGAGTTGGGCATTCGTGCTGGGGGGAATTTGCGGTGTCCGGTCAGCCCGACCTGAGTTTTGAAAAGATGAAAGGACAAGCCGTTTCACCGGCGCCGGCCAGCTACCAAAAGGCCATCCTGACTTTCATGGCACAGCCGTCCGATACCTACGAGCTGCTACGTCAGCGACTCCGGAACCTTCCAGACCTGCCGATCTCGATCAGCCAGGTCGCCCAGTTTCCCCAATCTTTGTTGGAGCAGCAAGGGGCCGATTGGCTGCAAACCCGTTTGGCCTTGAGTGTCGAACTCTACCGGAGCCAGGTTTCCCAGAACGAAGTCGCGCCGGATTTCTTGGAGCAGTTTCGGAACACACTGGACACTGCCTCCGGAATGCTAGGCAACCAAGAGGCAATAGGCCTGAGAGATCACTCGTTCAACTTTCGGCCCGGCAGGACACTAGCGTTCTCTCCAGAGTTGTCTTCCTCCGTGATCCCCAACGTGGCCACCACCACTGCCGCCCCTATGTAGGCGACAGCCATCAACGACAGCACCGCCGTCACCACCGCAGACCTGATCCTGTTGCGGGACAGAATCAAGACGAGACCTACCAGCATTAGCGCTATGGCCACCCCCCCAGCCACGAAATGGGCCGGCGCTGCCTGGTTGAGCACGATACCGTCGCGGTAGAACAGATCTGCGTAGAACAAGACGGTCATGTTGAATGCGCAGCTTCCGTAGATACCAGCGACACCCAAGTCCATAGCGCCCATGCGCGCGGCAGCGATGGCGGCAGCCAACTCAGGCATAGTAGTAACTAAAGACACCAGAAGAATGCCCAGGGTGCTGGACGATATCCCAGTGGTCTCGGCGATCTGATCGGTGCTCCAGGCCAGAAAGAACCCCGACACCACCACTCCTGCCGACACGCCGAGAAACATGACCCACGTCTTACGCAGGGTCATCACACCCCCATTCACATCGTCCTGGAAGTCCCTGTCCTGACGTGGCCGAGTCGAATAGACCCACCACATACCGGCCACGAAAACGAGAATGAGGATTGCTGACGATAGTCCGATATCGAACGCATCGACCTCGAACTTGATGGCACTGAACAACACCGCCAAACCGGTGATAAAGGTCGCAAAGACGATCAAATAGCCCTGCTGCGGTGCGACCTTTTCGAAAAACAGTTTGCCCCCAAATGCCAGAGCAACGGCAAAAAGGGTGGCCATGTTCTTCATGTTGGCCCCGAACACAGTGCCCACGGCCAACTCAGGGTTGGGAGGGTCCAGCCGGACCGCCGAGACGTTGGTGGCAACTTCAGGCAGTGAGGTAGCCGTGGCAATCAGGAGACCGCCTACAAACAGCCGACCCCAGCCAGTAAGTGAAGCGAGAACGTCACCATAAAAGGCCAAGCGCCAGCCTAGATAAATAACGGTGGCGGCACTGGCCACAAAGACAATTACGGCTATTGGGAAGTCCATCTATCTGGGCGGACCCCCGTACCCACTACCTCTAGAGGGAAAAACTTCCAGGCCGCAGGAACTAAGTTCCAGCTAGTTCCCCTTTTCGATGGCGGCTACGACCAGATCGCCCATCTCGATGGTGCTGACCACTCTGGTGCCCTCGGAGGCGATGTCGGGCGTGCGGTTGTTATTGGCCAAAACGCGTTCGACCGCCAATTCTATTGCTGCGGCCTCCTCAGCTAGCCCCAAGGAATAGCGCACCAGCAGAGCCACACTCAAGATAGAGCCAGTGGGGTTGGCAATCCCTTTACCTGCGATGTCCGGCGCGGTGCCGTGAATCGGCTCGTACAAGCCCTTGGACCGCCGCCCTTGCACCGGAACGTCAGCCATACTGGCCGAGGGCAACACGCCCATGGAAGCCGCTAACACCGAGGCTTCGTCGGTGAGAATGTCGCCAAATGTGTTTTCTGCGACGATTACGTCGTAAGAAGCAGGGCGCTGGATTAGTTGCATAGCGCAGGCATCGACGTACGCATGTTCCAATTCGATGTCAGGGTATTCCTGACCCAAACGGGTAGCCACCGTCCGCCACAGCCGCGAGCACTCCAGGACGTTGGCCTTATCCACCGAGGTCAGCTTCTTGCGGCGGCCGCGAGCCAACTCGAACCCAACTCGCAGGACCCGTTCGATCTCTTCTTCGCTATACCGCATGGTGTCTTCGGCGTAGACACCATCAGGAGTTTCATGCCGTCCTCTGGGCTCCGCATAGTACAGACCCCCGGTCAACTCCCGGATTACCACCAACTCCACACCGTCAAGGACTTCCGGCTTTAGAACACTGGACTCCATCAGCCAAGGATAGACCCGCACCGGCCTGATGTTAGCGAATACCCCCATATGGGTACGCAACTGCAATAGCCCGCGTTCCGGTTGTACTGTAGCGGTGGGGTCATCCCACTTGGGCCCGCCGACCGCGCCAAGGAGGACGGCGTCGTTGGAATCGGCCAAAGCCTTAACGTAATCGGTGAGGGGAATGCCGTGTTTGTCGATGGAAATCCCCCCAATGTCGCCGTAGGTGAGGTTAAACCGGTGGCCAAAGGATCGGCCGACGGCTTCCAGCACGCGGACGCCCTGGTCTGTTACTTCGGGTCCTATGCCGTCGCCGCCCAACACGGCGATACTAAATTCCACGGGCCCCTCCTAACTGTTTACCAGCAATAAATACGGCGGGCGCGAGCCCAGGTCAGTATACCGGCAATCAAATCGACCATCAAACGAACCCAACCCGTCATTCTGGCGCATGTCGGAATCCAAGCGCTGCAACCCTGAGCCGCCTGAAGGAAATCCCCCAACTCTCTTTGCAAAGGCATGCCCCCTCCCAGGTGAAGGCTACCCCTCAGTTTCTTGCCATCATCAGATAGGTTGGTCTATTATCCGGTTACTTTAATCAAGAATATGACTGGTCTTTTTCGTATGACTTTTGCAGCCTTCATAACTACTCTACAGGGCATCGTCGGGGACTCCAATGTGGTCTTTCATCCAGACGACTTGCTAGTATTCGAGTACGACGGCTCCGTGGACCGCGGCATGCCGGAAGCGGTGGTCTTCCCAGTCTCGGTAGACGAAGTCAGCCGCGTCATGGAATTAGCCTACGAGGCCGGCATTCCCGTGGTAGGTCGCGGATCCGGCACCGGTCTCAGCGGCGGGGCCATTTCGCCCCCCGGAGGGATTCAGGTGTCGTTCACCAGGATGAACAACATCCTCGAAGTCGACACCGAGAACCGCATTGTCATCGTGGAACCTGGCGTAATCAACCTGGACCTGGATACCCACGTGCGCAAATTCGGCTTTCGTTACGCTCCCGACCCGTCCAGTCAGCGTGCTTGCAGCATCGGTGGCAACATCGCCGAAAATGCCGGCGGTCCTCACTGTTTGGCCTACGGGACAACCACTAACCATGTGCTCGGAATGGAAGTAGTGTTGGAAGAGGGCTCAGTCGTACACTTTGGCAGCATGGCCCGAGAGACCACCGGCTATGACCTTCGCGGCGTTTTCACCGGGTCCGAAGGCACCTTCGGAATCGCCACCAAGATCGCGGTGCGCATCCTACCGGTGCCGGAATCAGTCAAAACATTTCTTGGCATTTTCCCGGACGTCGACTCAGCCTGCACCGCAGTTTCGGCAGTCATTGGTCACGGCATCGTACCGGCCGCATTGGAGATGCTCGATGCCCTCAGCATTCGGGCGGTGCAAAATGTTTCCGACGTCGGATATCCAGACGACGCCGGCGCCGTGCTGCTGATCGAGTTAGAAGGCTTGCGGGACGAAGTAGACGAGATCGGCACCGAGGTCGAAGCATCACTGTGGGACACCGGCGCGACTCAAGTCCGCACAGCGCAGGAAGCTGCCAAGCGGGAGCAGCTATGGGCGGGCCGCAAGGGAGCCTTAGGCGCGCTGGGCACCCTGGCCCCCAACTACTACCTGGTTGACGGGGTAGTACCGCGAACCCAATTGGCCCCGGTGCTACGCCAGGTCGCAGAGGTGGGTCGAAAATATGGCATCACAATCGCCAACGTCTTCCACGCCGGAGACGGCAACCTGCACCCCTGCCTACTGTTCGACGAGCGCCAACCGGGCGCCATAGAAACCATTATGGAGGCCGGGGCCGAGGTTCTATCAATCTGTGTCGATGCTGGAGGCTGTCTAACTGGTGAGCACGGTGTTGGCCTGGAAAAGAAGGAGCAGATGCCCTTGGTGTTCTCCAAAGAAGGCGTGGCGGCGGTGGGTCTTGTCCGAGGGGCGTTTGCTGCCAGCAGCCGCATCAGCGCGGGTAAAATATTCACGGACGGCGCTCGCCGCGCCGCGGCGGCGC
>CAZYBD010000121.1:0-4077 GCA_964645515.1 uncultured Dehalococcoidia bacterium
AAGGTCTCAGAGTGGTTGAATGATGCGTGTCCTGTTAACTCCGTTAACTGGTTGGATGTCGCCCGTTTCAACAGAGTGTAGTTGGGGGGTCGGTTTGGTCAGTTCACCGCGTCCAAAGGCAAAGGTTGTTGTCCACCCTCACGAATGGTCTGTTTGGCGGCGTTAACGAACTCGGCGAACAGCGGGTGGGGGCGGTTGGGGCGCGATTTAAATTCGGGATGGTATTGCACACCCACCATGAACGGGTGCTCTTGGACCTCGCCCACTTCCACCAATTTGCCATCTGGGGAAAGCCCGCCGATCATCAGGCCGGAACTCTCCAGTGCCTCGCGGTAAGCATTGTTGAGTTCGAACCTATGGCGGTGCCGTTCTGACACCAAGTCGGTACCGTACGCGGACTTGGTCAGCGTACGGTCCAACGGCCGGCAGGGATAGGCTCCCAGTCGCATGGTGCCGCCTTTACCAGTAACAAATTCCTGGTCCGGCATGATATGCACCACCGGATTGGCCGTGTCCGGGGCCAGTTCCGATGAGTTGGCGTCGGCCATACCCAATACATTTCTAGCCCATTCAATAACCATTACTTGGAGACCCAAACAGAGGCCCAAGTAGGGCACCCCGTGCTCCCGTGCATACCTCACAGTCTCGACCATGCCCTCCACACCGCGGGAGCCAAACCCACCGGGCACCACTATTCCGCAGACGCCAGTGAGGTAAGCATCCGGTCCGTAGCGCTCTATATCTTCCGAATGAACCCACTGTATTTCAACATTCCTGGCGTGATTGGTCCCGGCATGCCTCAGGGCCTCTCGAACCGATATATAAGAGTCGGGGTACTCGACGTACTTACCTACCACTGCAATGGGCAGAGGGTCTTTGGGCAGATCCATCTGCTCGACCATCGCCGACCAATCCGCCATATCCCTGGGATAACCATGAAGACCCAGAGACTCAAGGACGATGTCTCCCAACCCCGCATCTTCCAGAAGAAGGGGCACTTGATAAACGTTGCTGACTGTCTGCAATGGAATTACCGCTTTCCCGGGCACGTCGCAAAAAGAGGAAATCTTCTCACAGATAGAGTCCGAGACCGGATGGTCGCTCCGGCAGATAATCGCGTCAGGTTGAATTCCGATGGCCCTCAGTTCTTTCACGCTGTGCTGAGTTGGCTTGGTCTTTAACTCTTGCGCCGCTGATATATAAGGAAGAAGAGTTAAATGAATGTAAAAGACGTTGTCGCGACCTACTTGGTTGCGCATCTGACGGATTGCTTCGAGAAAAGGAAGGCCCTCGATATCGCCGACGGTGCCTCCGACCTCTACCACGATGACGTCGGCACCCGATTCGTCTGCCAGACCGAGGATGCGGCCCTTAATATCGTTGGTGACGTGAGGTACTGTCTGTATCGTTCCGCCCAGAAAGTCCCCGCGGCGTTCTTTGGCGATGAGGTTTAAGTACACCTCTCCAGCGGTAAGGTTGGAGGTGCGCGTAAGTTCTAGATCGATGAACCGTTCGTAGTGGCCCAAATCAAGGTCGGTCTCACCGCCGTCCTGTGTGACGAATACCTCTCCATGCTGGTAGGGGGACATAGTTCCGGGATCAACATTCAAATAGGGATCAAGCTTTAAAACGGAGACGGTAAGGCCCCGGCTCTTCAGGATGCGTCCTATTGAAGCGACGCTGATCCCTTTGCCTAATGAGCTGACTACTCCCCCGGTAACAAATATAAACTTTGTCGGCATCAGCCTACGCGAAGATACGTTTTAGGAGGGACCTCCCGTAGACTACACACAGCGTAACTACAGGATGTGAAAAGATGGCGCACGAAAGAAACAATAAGAACTACAACAGAGGATGTTCGCGGGGAGACCGCTTCGATTATATGAGGATATTTTCAAGTGTGTCAAGCATTCGATCGACCAATGCTGCTTTGTTCTCGTCCAGCCGGACGGCGTCACAAATCGGCTTGTCGCGTTCCTGCCCTATATATCGGTCCAACAGGCACCTCAAAGGGGTCTGTTGGGT
The DNA here is from genome assembly GCA_964645515.1 of uncultured Dehalococcoidia bacterium. GTDB lineage: Bacteria > Chloroflexota > Dehalococcoidia > Lucifugimonadales > UBA3495 > VXOI01. The sequence continues at coordinate 2,026 of CAZYBD010000121.1, forward strand.
TCATGTCGGAGGGCCATAGGGGTTAAGGACCAGTCCTCGTTGGACTTGCCCATTAATTCAGACAGTGAGACCCTTAACATATTGGCTAACCGTAGCCACAACTGTACGCTGCATGGTTCTTTTGGTCGGACTGTTATTAACCTCGGCAACGATACTAGACATCCGTCGGATACGCACCATTGCCCGCTAGGAACTGGATAAAAGTTTGTTGTTGGCTAACACGTTGCACGACTCACTGATCGACCCTATCTATTTTACCGATATAGATAGGCTTCGGGGGGCCAACGAAGGAAAGGAGCACAACAAACCAGCTGTTACTTCGGTCCAGGTGTTCACTCCCCACGAGCGACTATTGGCATTTAACTCTGCAGTAACAGATCCTTCCAAATACGCAACCGGGTACGTCAAGAGCTCCCAAAGACTAATCTTCCGCTTCCCAAATCAATGGAAGGTCTTGGCCTTGCTTGGGTAAGACCACGGTCCCCACTCCCGACGCTGTCAGGTAGCCCCGGCTATTAGTGAGACCTATCTGGCAATCGACGTAACCAAATCCATCAACCTCACGGACGCCGGTCACGACTCCGGCCGCCGTCAGCACGTCCCCCGGGTAATCCATCCCCCGATGCTGCACGTAGAACCTCTTGAACCAACCGCCCGGCCCGGCGAAGTCCACCATCAACTGTCCCATATATTGGTCCTTGAGCGACCCGTTAACAACCACGTTCTTGAGTCCTTGATGTATTTGGGCAAAGGGCAGATCCCAGTGGATGCGAGCATAATTGCCGTTGGCGGCGGCCCAACGCACGAGATGGGTGGTGGTGATTGGCCCCTTCACCACAGGGACCAACTCCGTGCCAACAGCAATATCCTCGAAGAACCGTTGCGGCCGCTGGGCCAGATTGGCGCCGTCCGAAAGCCCACTCAAAGGAGTGGTGGATGGGTGGTCTGCCCCCGGCGGCGATACCGGCACGGTTCGCAGTTTCCGGTAGCCGCCGGGGGCAGCTCCGGCGGAGTCGCCGCCATCCAGCAAGGCCCGGTGAATACTGGCGTGGCGGGACAGCAGGATAACATGGCCGTTCTGGTTGGTCTGGGTCTCCAGGCGGTCCACAAAAACCAGCGAGCCGGACCGGCCTTCTTTTTGGTAGACGTCCAGGATTTGGAACTGGCGTGTGATCCATTCACCGACGTAGGCAGGGCGCAGGAACTGCCAATCGCTCCCGCCGTTAAGCCCATAACTATTAAAAGGCAGCGGCACCTCAAAATGAGACTCCTGTCCAGCCCCGAAGTATCCGATGGGAGGCGCGATATCCTTCCAGGTAGCCAAGGGAGGGCATAGGAGCCCGTGGAAGCGGCTGCTTTCCGCCGCCGCGGTATCGACATACAAGGGGTTATGGTCTTCAACGGCCACGGCCAGGTCAAAGGCCATCTCTGGGCTAATGGGGAACCGGTTCCGTTCGGGCAGGGTTTTCTGACCGATCAGAGCTTTAACCTCAGCAGTTATCAGGTTCTCGGCCACAGCTAACCCTCCAGACTGATCTCACAAATTCCGAGGCCAGTATACCCTGAACACAGTAAGCAGCGACGAGGCGTCCCGTTTATCCGGTCTCGAGCCCTGCGGGTGTATCATACTAGCGGACGAGGAAGAACACTGAATTCCAACAAACCAAGTCCAGGAGGATGAGGGTGATATTAAACGAGTTTATCGAAAGTGCTTTCGAAAAAGAGTATGGGTTTTTGAATGACGCTTTGGCCGACCTCTCACCCGAAGAAGCCGTCTGGCGGGCGGGCCCGGAGGCCAATTCAATCAATTGGATCTTGTGGCATATGCCCCGGGTGGAGGACATGTGGTTCCAGTTCTTTATCCAGCGCAGAAATGAGATTTGGGAAAGGGACGGTTGGAACGAGAAGTTCGGACTGCCCACTAGAGACAATGGCTTCGGACATACTCCAGAGCAGGTGGCCGCATTCCCGGGGTTGGATTTGGCTGAGCTGAGGGCTTACGGCGACGCGGTGCGCCGTGAGACGTTGGAATATTTGCGCGGAGTGACGGCC
>CAZYBD010000122.1:0-6291 GCA_964645515.1 uncultured Dehalococcoidia bacterium
CGGGGCTGGAATCGCCTCGGCCTAACAAGAACCAGAACCCTCCAAATATTCCGGCCAGTCCCATGCTGCTCAAGGGGCCCACCACGGCGACCAAGAACTCGGTTAGCGGGCTCTGTGGCTCTCGGCCCAACCGAGACACCCCCCCAAATATAAACAGAGTGATCCCCTGCACGGGGATCCCTTTGGCCAGAGCGACCAGGCTGTGGCTCAATTCGTGAACCACTACCGACAAGAAAAACAGGGCCACGGTAATGACGGCTACCAACCACCGCTGAGCCTCACTCCACCGGAGCCGGGAGTCCTCAAACTGGTTGGCCAGCAGGAACGTGAGCGGGACAAAAACGAAAACCCAACTGACGTTTACCTCGATCGGTATTCCGAACAGCCTAACCAGGCGTAAAGATGGTCCCATACGCTCCCTGGTAATGGGTAAGATAGCCTACACTCAGCATCGCATACGGGGCCGATGTTTAGACGGGATTCATTGCAGCCAACGGCAGGGAGCTGCCCCTTCCCAGCTGGATTGTCACTCCTTCCCGAATCTGTCGTACGCACTTACGCAAGGGACGCTGGTGAAACACCTGGTTCGACAAGTTCACCACGAACGGGAATTTCCGCTAAACCCTGCTAGCGGTGCCGGGGCAGAGCGCAGGAGTATTGGGCCAGTTTGTAGACCAGTTTGGCGGCGATATAGGAGCAGGCCGCGGGACCCTGGGAGGGCGCCAATTCGCAAACGTCGAAACCCACTATTCTGCGCGACTCGCCGACCTTGCGCAAGAGAGATACCAGCTGTAGCCAGCTCAAACCACCCGGTTCCGGTGTACCTACCGCCGGCATCAGCGATGGGTCCAAAACGTCCAGATCAACGCTAACATAAACCGTGTCGCTGAGTCCGGCCAATATCACGTCCAGTGGGACGTCTTCGCCCACTCCTGGCGAGAACGAGAACGGCACCTTTTTGGAGCGGATGAACTCGTGCTCTTCCTGTGACAGACTACGGACCCCGGCCAGGGAGATGGGACAAATCTCGGACACCCGGCGCGCAGCGGAGGCGTGTCCCCACGGAGTACCCATGTATTCGCCCCGCATATCGGCGTGGGCATCCAGATATAGGACCGACAGTGAAGGGTAGGCTTCCACATGGGCCTGCACCGAGCCAGCGGTTATTGAATGCTCTCCACCGATCAGTCCCAAAGTCCTTTTCAGATGCGTCTTCTTGTCCTCAAGCAGGGCGGATACCACCCTTCGTACCCGCTCTACCATGGGACCGGGGCCTCCCATGTGCGGTTCTAGGGCATCGGTGGTGTGGATGCCAATCTCAGAAACATCCATTGCCAACTCGGGGTCATAATCTTCTAGACCGTAGGACGCGCTGATAATCGATTCTGGACCGTCCCGAGCGCCGGTCTTGAAGGACGTCGTGCTGTCGTACGGTACGGGGATCAGGACAAGGCGCGCACCTTCCAAGTCGGACTGTTCCGGTGGCAGAGCGAGAAAATTGTGGTAGACCCAAGGGATATCGGGAGATTCAGCCACGCGTCGTTCCCGGCCCTCGGGCCTCTAGGGCGGACCGCTGGTCTTGTGCTTCTACTAGGCCATGTTCCTCGTTCAGCCACTCCAAGCCTCGGTCGAGCAACCAATTCTTGACCTCTTTCAGTTCGAACAAGTCAGTAGCGTCGGCCAGCGCACGCTCATGATCGAAAGGACGGCAGGAAAAGATATCGATGTTAACGTAGCTCTTTTCCGGAAACGTGTGGATACTGATGTGACTTTCGGCGATGATAACGAAACCTGAAACGCCGGAGTCTTCCGGCTTCGGGGCCTGGTAGTCCAACACACTGGGTTCCGTGATGCGGGTCATGCCCAGCGATTCAGGGTAGTCGATCAGAAACCTCCTGACCAACTCCGTATCCCACATCTTAGTATAATCCCCGCCGTAACCGTCGATTACAAGGTGCATAGGGCCACAGGCCTCCGGCCAAATTAAGAAAATAGTAATATACAATCACCAGGCTAGTACCAAAGAGCGCCTCCTTGGCAAAACCGGTTGTATAGAATATCATCACTAATGGTCTAGAACAATCGCTCCCGCAGGCATGATGTCCGGGCCGACAGAAGATGCCACCCCGGGTCACTGCGAAGAGAAGATAGGTAGTACATTGCAGCCGTTAATGATTCAGGCCACCGACCTGACCCACTACTACGGACCGTATCCAGCCATTCAGGACGTTAACTTCGGAGTACAGAAGGGCGAGGTGCTGGGGTTCTTGGGCCCAAACGGGGCCGGGAAGACCACTACTATGCGCATCCTGACCGGCTTCCTGCCACCCTCCCGAGGCAAGGTCAGCCTGGACGGCTTTGACGTCGTCGAAAAATCCCTAGAGGTGCGCCGCCGAGTCGGCTACCTGCCGGAAACGGTACCACTGTACACCGACATGACGGTGACCAGCTATCTGAAGTACATGGGGACCTTGCGTAGTATGGCACCGGGCAAGATCAAGTCGCGGCTGAACGACGTGGTCGATGTTTGCCGTCTGGGAGATTACCACAAGACGCAAATTGGCAAACTCTCCAAGGGGTTTCGCCAGCGGGTGGGGATCGCGCAAGCGATATTGCATGAACCCGAGGTGTTGGTGCTGGACGAGCCCACCATCGGCATCGACCCAATACAGGTAGTGGAAACCCGCAACCTAATCCAAGACCTGGGCAGGTCCCAAACGGTGGTGCTCAGCAGCCACATCTTGCCTGAGGTAAGCATGATTTGTGAGCGGGTCCTGATCATCAGCGAAGGGCAAATCGTGGCCGAGGATACGCCCAAGAACTTGGCCGACCGCCTTCAAGGCGTCGAGCGGTTGGAGGTTGAGGTAGGCGGCCCGGCTGCCGAGGTGTTACCGGTACTCGAGAAGATCAAAGGCATCATCAGCGTTTCCCACGTGAACAACAGCGGCCGTCACACCTACACCATCCAGGCTCAGCCGGGAAAGGACCTGCGGGACGAAATCTCGCAGGCGGTCATAAGCAACAATTGGAGCCTGCGCGGACTGCAGCTGGTCGGTCTGAGCCTAGAGGAGATTTTCCTACGGCTCACCACACAGGAGGACCTCTAACAATGCGAACCGCCCAGGCCGTTGCCTGGAAAGAAATCCAACTATATTTCAATAGCCCAACGGCCTACATAGTGGGCCTGATATTTCTAGCTCTCACCGGGTTCTTCTTCTCCAGGGATTTGGGTGACCCCTTCCCGGAAGCTACTCTAGCCCCGTTTTTCCAGGGCGCTATCATAATCTTCATTCTCCTGGCCCCCGCGTTGACCATGCGGCTGATCGCGGAAGAGCAGAAACTGGGTACCATCGAATTACTGCTCACTTCTCCGGTGCGGGACTGGGAAGTGGTCGTAGGCAAGTACGTTGCCAGTCTGGTGTTCTTCCTCGCCTTGGTGGCAATGTCGTTTTTCTACGCCATATTGCTCTTCGTTTTCGCCAGTCCAGACCCCGGACCGATCTTTGCCGGTTACCTAGGCCTGGTCCTCTACGGGGCGGCCGCTTTGGCCGTAGGGTTGCTAACCTCAACCTTGACCAGCAACCAGATTGTGGCTGCGGTGGTGGCCATGGGTATCCTGTTGGCCCTGTTCTTTGCTGATCTGGCCTTTGGCGCCGTTGGAGGTTTGGGAGGAGAGATAATCGGCGAAATGGGAATCAGGAGCCACTTCGATGATTTCGAGCGCGGGGTAATCGACACCAAGCACATCGTGTACTTTGTGAGCGTGATCGTTTTCTTCCTGTTCCTCTCTGTCCGAGCCTTGGAGTCACGGCGGTGGCGTTGATATGAACACAAGGTCCGACAGGCCCAGCGAGGACTCCGACCAAGAGCCGCGAGACTGGCGCCGAAGGCGCCGGGGTCGGCCTCAAGCGGTGCAACCCCCACCCGCTGAAGAAGCAGCTGCTCCCCGACCGGATGGCCCAGAAGAAGTACTCGTTTCACGCCCGTTGGTGAGTGTCATCGAGCCTGCTTTGGACGCGGTGGCCATCTACAGCGCTCCCATCTTGATCGCAGGCATAATTGGGCTCGTCACCGGCATCACAGTAGTCGCTTTCGTCACCTCTATGCGCGTATATGGCTACATCGACATAGCCATAGGTGCAGCCCTGATCGGCTTGGTGGGGGCAGTCTTTCTTGGAAACGTCCTAGGGGCCTTCGTCAGCAGGTCGGGCCGCTATGGGGTCAACACCGTAATTATCCTGGGCGCCTTCACGGCAATCGTCGTAATCCTCAATGTGATTTCTTTCGAAAACACCAGCCGGATGGACGTTACCGCCACCAATCAATTCAGCCTTGCGTTCCGGACCAAAGATCTCCTTAACAATTTGAACGTCGAAGTCCGGGCTACTGCCTTTTACAAAGAGATCGAAATTTCCGACGACCCCGGCGTGGTTTTGAGAAAAGCCCGGGTAAAAGAAACCCTGGCGGAGTTCGATTCCCGATCCAACAAATTCTCTTACCGCATAGTCGACCCTGACCTGGAGCCCGAGATAGTAACCAAATACTTCGGCGCCCGTCCCACCAGCTTTGTTGCTGAAATAGTAGTGATCGAGAACATGAACACCGGTGAGTTCGACGCTATTCAACCGACCGATGTTGATTACACCCAGTTGGAGCAGGACCTCGTTACGGGCACCTACGTGGCCACCGGGGAAGAGCAAAAAAGAATTTACTTCCTGTCCGGCCACGGAGAAAGGGACCCAGGAAGCGGCGAATCTCACGGCTACGCACTGGCCAGAAACGGACTGGAGCAGGACAACTACCTGGTACTGCCCCTGTTTTGGGGTCAGGACGACCTAGACGTTAGCGTGCCGGATGATGCAGCCTTGGTAGTAATTGCCGGGCCTACCTCCGAGTTGCCAGAGACCCACCAGACTGCGTTGGACCTCTATCTGGAGGGCAAGAACGCCGACGATACCAAACGAAGGGAAAACGGCAGCATCATTTTCTTGGCCGATCCGGGCACGCCCAGGTCATTCGCCGATTTCCTCGTCCAATGGGGGGTCGTGATCGGCGACGGTTACATACGAGACCTGGAGCGTTCAGTACCCGGGTTGCCCCAGACCATTAACCTGGCCACCTTCAATCCCAATGCACCCTTGGAAATTGTTAACCCCAAAGGCCAGCAGTTGCAGAGCGTCATCATGCCCGGCGCTACTGCCATCGAACCGCTGAACGACGACCTACGCCAGTCGGTCCCGCTGGCCGTGACGTCTACGGATAGCTACCTGATCTATGACCCCGACCGCACGGACCCGGTAACAGAGGGTGAAAACGCCGACCTGCAGGGACCGTTCGTACCGGCGTTGTTGATGCGATCCATTGGAAAACTGGGCACCGCGACTCCACTCGAAGATCCGTCGGAAGAGCAGATATCCGACCTCGTGGTGTTCGGAGACTCCGACTTTCTGGCCAACAGCGGTTACGACCGCGGCGGCGGAGCGGACCTGTTCTTGAATTCGGCCAACTTTTTGGTCGGAGACTTTTCGCTGGTATCGATACGCCCCAAGGCCTTCGCTTTCCGTGAGTTAAACCTGGACGCTAACGAGTACGACTTCGTAAGATTCTCGTCCTGGCTGTTCTTGCCGGGGATCATGGCGTTGATGGCTGGCTTTGTGTGGTGGATACGCAGGTAATGTACAATAACCGACGACTGGAGCCGCGTTTCTAGCCTATGAATCTGAGACTTTCAGTCCTATTGGTCGTGGTGCTGTTGATTTTCGGCGGGACTTTCTTGGTGATCCGTTCGACCGGATCGCCAACCCCTGTCGAACGCGAACCCTGGCTGTTCCATATCGACGAGTCCTCGATTACGCACATACAAATAACCCACGCTGGTGCAGTAATCGACTACGACAAAAAGCCTGGCAGCATTGATTGGGTCATACAAGGAGACCCAGATTTTCCGGTTTTCAGTCCCAAGTGGGGCGGCACACCTCTCCTGCTCAGCGGACCTAGAGTCAATCGGGTACTCGCTGACGAGATCGAAGACCCGGCATCGTACGGGCTAGAGCCTCCGGAAACCATCGTCCAAGTGAGCGACCGTATGGGAAATACTTTAGAGTTCCACATGGGCATACCGACCCCCGACGGCAACAACCAATACGCTCGACTGCTGGGAGATCCTGCGCTGTTTACCGTCCCGTCGCCCTGGGCTCAAGCGGTGAACCGACTGGCGACAGATCCGCCTTGGGGAAGGCGCTACGCCTTGGACGTTTCCTTGGTCCGGGTGGTTGAGGTAACCCACGCAGA
>CAZYBD010000123.1:0-6436 GCA_964645515.1 uncultured Dehalococcoidia bacterium
GCTCGTTGCCGAAAGCAAGGACGGAGTCGGTGGGCACTTGACCCGGCTGTAGTGGCTCGCCGGCTGGGTCGAAAGCAAGCAGGGTATTGTGGAAAAACGGCAGTGTCTCGGATCGGGCAACTGGCAACGCGAACTGCAACCCCACTCCGGTTACCACAGCCGAGGGGTGCCAAGGGTCTTGTATTCCGGTGGTCACCACTCCGGCGGCGCCAGCAGCGGCCGCCACTCGGATGGCCGCGCCGATGTTAAACGGGCTCCTGGGTCGCTCCAACAGGACCACAGGTCCTACTCTGGAGTTGGTGCTCAACACATCGTCGGCGGTCACCGCTGGACGGTTGGCTATCGCGATCACTCCGGTGGAGGGCGGGACCGGTGCCAGTTGCTCGAAAACGTCCTTGGCTACCAGGACCAAATGCTGCTTGAGATCGTCGGCGATGTCCGGGGCCAACTCCGCCCCCAGGGCCATGACCCCTTCCACATCGTGTCCTACTGCCACTTCGATAACCGCACCGAACCTAAGGGCGTGTTTTAGTGGATGAAAGCCTTCCAAGACCACCATGGAGGGGTCTGATCGCGCCCCTCTGAACCGGTTGACCAGGTACTGGTCGGGCATGCGGTGCGTTCCTACTTCGGCCCTGCGGATTGGTCGGCTGCTCGGATCAAATCGGATACTACGTCACGGGGTGTCATCTTGACTATGGCGACTAAACACACTAGAGCCAAGGCAACATCGTCCAAAGGTACTCCTGGGATGAGGTCTATTGGGCTAATCAAGTATACGATTACCACTACCAGAAGAACTCGGGCTGCCCAAGGTACTCGATTGTCAAAAAACAGAAGACGGAAAAAGGCGATCTTGGCCCTCCAGCCGAGCCGCGCGAACGAAGAGTAAGGCTCGCGCCTGGAGAGCAGCCGGATAACAGCGTAGGCTAATAGCAAAGCCACGGCCACGCTTGCGACGCCGACGGCCACAATGGTAATCCAAGACAACCTACTAATCCTCCCTACCGCTGGGGTCTGAGAAATCGGCCGGTTTTCGGTAGCAGACAGGCTACCGAATGATAACGTCCCGAGACCGCTCCGGCCAGCAGAATTCCAGGTGAATTTGCTGTTCGTCCCAGTTTGAGAACTCTTCGCCATTGCTACCTGTATTCGTTGATCGGTCTCTAACCCATGCTCAGGACACCGAATTAGAGCCGTCGGTGCCTGTACTAATAGCACCTGGTTTGCCAATTGGGCCTCAAGCAGTCCTCCCGCGGTAAATTAGGTGATAAACTCTGGATCAGGTACCCCGCTAGCAGCTAGGAGGAATGGATGGGCATATATCGAGTGTTCACTGGGCCCGATGGGGAAACCCACATGGAGGAAATCTCGTTGGAGAGCCACCCTGAATTGGGTGCCTTGACCGAACTAAACGAGGTCAGTATCAACAAATTTGACGGTACCAGGAAAACGGACTTCAGCCCCGCGCCTGATCACCGGATAATCGTGCATCTTTCGGGCGAGGTCGAGGGTGGGACCACCGACGGCACCAAACGGATCTTCCGCTCCGGAGACATACGGGTCATGGAAGATGTTACCGGGCTGGGGCACAGCCACCTCGATCTGAGCCCGTCGGAGGCGGTCCATATATTACTCAGAGATTGATTTGACGGGGAAGCAAAGGAGTGGTTGATGGGTTTCTACCGGGTTTGGAACGGAGACGATGGCGAAAGCCACATGGAGGAAATCCAGCCAACGGATTATCCTGATCTAGCTGCACTCAGCAACTCCCTGGCCGGCGCGAACCCAACGGCCGACGGCAACAGGGTTACGGCTGAGGTGAGCATCAACCGGTTTGACGGACGAAGGAATATGGACTTCCATCCTGCTCCTGCAGACCCGCCGGGCCGACGGCTGATTGTGCACCTTTCTGGCGAGGTAGAGATTGGGACCACCGACGGCACCAAGCACATCTTCCGCGCCGGTGATGTCAGGCTAATGGAAGACGTAACGGACCCGGGGCATACTCATGTCGACTTGAGCCCTTCGGATGCCCTGCATGTACTGCTCAAGACCTGATTCGACGAAGGCGTAATAAATCTAGCTACGGAGACCCTACCTCATGGGAATGTATAGAGTATTCAGTGGGCCCGACGGGGAGAGTCACATAGAGGAGTTCAGGTTGAAGGACCGGCCGGAGTTAGGTGCGCTCACCGACTTGACCGAGGTCAGAGTCCAAGAGTTCGACGGAACCAGAGACATGGACTTTCATCCGTTGCCCGAACGTCGGCTGATCGTCCACCTTTCTGGAGAGGTCGAAATCGGGACGACCGACGGCGTCAAGCAACTCTTTCGTGCCGGCGATGTCCGGTTGATGGAGGACACTACCGGGCGGGGCCATTCGCATGTGGACCTCAGCCCATCGGCGGCGATCTACGTTCTGCTGAAAGACTAGTGGGCCGGTTCCCCGGCTTTAGTGGCGGCCGCCGAGGGAGTGCATAATCAGGTTCCCCTTGGCCACCTCGGTCAAGACCTCCACCGCCTCGGCCAGAGTCTTATCGTCTACCCCGAGATGCTTCACGGCATCCAAGTGGAAACGCACTCAAACATTGCAATTGTTCATCACCGATACCACGTAGGCGATCAGCTTCTTGGTCTTGAGGTCTAGGAGGCCGGGAGTCATGGCCTGTTTGTAGTGGGCCCAGTAAGACTCTAGGTGATCGGGGTTATGTGCGATTAGCTGGAAGGTTTCGGGGACGAAAGACCATTCCATGGTCGCTTTGATATCTTCGTAGATTTCCTTGACCTTACCGGTGGCCTCCGATTCTTGCACCAATTTTACGCTGGTCAAATTACCTCCCTACCGCCTAGAAACCGCGACCTGGTTGGCAGGTGTCAGACTCCATGGATATCGTCATAGAAACTGGGCGCTAGAGGCTTAACATCGTCGAAAAAATAGTCAAGGGGGATGGTCGAGAACTCGCCTTGTTTGGGCCGTGCGGGGACGGGTTGAAACTCGGGGCGGCGCGGGCATTTGGCAAGGTCTGGCAAGGACCTCGCCAGCGTTAGTTCTGGTCTCGAGGGGATGTCGGACGCGTCCTCAGTGAATCCGGCCAATTGGTTCTTGGTGTCCCAGAGCACGCCGTTTTCATACCAACCGGTGTGTCGTCCGGACAGCGTGAACGTCCCAGTGCCACCAATCCAGCCCATGGTGTTATTACCGCTGCGGTCCAGGAATCGGTCACCGTCAACGATGATTTGCGGGCGGCCTGTGCGGTCGTAAATCCAATCAGGCATACTGCCACCTCAGGGTGAACCTCTTTGGGCTTAATAGTAATACATCGATTTGGCGGGTTCAATTCTGGGTTCTGACTACGGAGTGGGGGCGAACGCTTCAAGAGCGTCTAGGTCAGGCCAGGGCTGCCTTTCCGCATGCAGAGGCTGTATGCAAACGTGATCTGCCCCGGCGTCCCAATGCTGTTGGATGCGCTGCTGAATCGCCGCGTCGTCACCCCAGGCGACCATGGCGTCCAGGAAACGGTTGCTGCCTCCGTCGGCCAGGTCGGCCTCGGAGAAGCCGAGGCGGATCCAGTTTTTGCGGTAGTTGGGTGCTCCCATGTAGGGTGCGATGGCCTGGCGCGCTACCTCCCGCGCTTTGGTGGCATCGGTCACTCGGAGAATCTTTTGCTCGACGCAGAGCCAGCTGCCGGGGCCCATTAAACCTCTTGCCCACGATGTGTGTTCTGGAGTGACGTTGTAGGGCAACGCTCCGGCTGTTCTCTCCGCCGCCAGCTTGGTCATATTGGGTCCCAATGCGGCCAATACCGTGGGGGGCGGGGCGGCCACTGATGGAGCAAACTCGGCAGCCTTGTCCATGGCGTCCAGGTACTTCCTCATGGTGGTCACCGGCTTGCCGTAACTGTGGCCACGGACGTTTTCAACTAGGAAAGCATGGGAAATACCCAGTCCCAACAAGAACCGACCGCCGGAGAACCTGTCCAGGGAATTCTGGGCCTGTTTAGTGGCCGTAGCGTCTCGGGCGTATATGTTGGCAATGCCAGGCGCGATAATCAGCTTTTCGGTCTGGTTTAGTAGGAAGCTACCGAGGGCTATGGACTCGTAGCTTACCGCTTCCACGTACCACAAGGCACTGTAACCTAGCCGCTCGGTGGTTTGCGCCAGTTCAGAGAGTTCTTGTGGTGACAGCCTGTCGTTAAAGCACCAGACACCGAGTCTTCCTAAGTCCATCGTTGCACCTCGCACAAAAATCGATTGAGCCCGCTGGAACCGAATGCCGGGACGGGTCGCGGGCAAATTTATGGGCCTGGAATCAGGTTGAGTCGTTTTCCAGGCCCAACTTTTCATGTCGACCGCCGAACGGCGTCTGGGCAGTCTACACAGCTGCATGTTGAAGGCGCCGATCATCCACCCAATCAAGGAAGCTCCACCATGCATTCAAGGCACGCTGTAGCGCTGCTTCGACCTCTGGTTCGTCGGCCACGTGCGTGTTGGCCACTATGGCGCTTGCTTCGGTGGCAGAATGGCCTTCATCCAGTGTGGAGTGGACCTGGAAAAACTCGATGGCGTTTGGATGGTCGAAGCCATAGAATTCTTTAAGTCCTCTAATCTTCTCCGTTGCCACCTGTGGCACCTGTGCCTCGTAGGCGTAGATGGCTGCTAGGCCCTCTTGGAAACTGCCGTTGTTACACACTTGGGAATAGGTGTCCAAGAGTTCTTGGGTCTTGGTGTCAGGGGAGGCGAGTTCCACCTGATCGCGTTTCAGACCTAGGGCAGAAGAAAAATTTAACCACATGGCCCTGTGGTTGCGTTCCCCGTGTTCCTCGTCCCAAAGGTTGCTCAAAATGTCCTGACGCACCTGACCGTCTGTGCACCTCGAGTGGATTGCGCTCAGGAACCGGGGGAAATTGTCCTCGAAGAGATAGTATTGTTCAGCGTAATGCTTCAGGTCGCCGATCGTAAGTTCACCTGCTTGCCAAGCCTGATAAAAAGGGTGAGTTAAAAGTGATTTCTTTTCTATGCGGGCCTGCAGTCGGTCCAAGAATTGGTTGTTCACCATGTATTGGCTCCTCGAATAACGCTACAGAATGGGCCGATTCAGATGGTACACAGTTATCCCCGCTCTGAAAAGCCTTTTCCCGTCTGCAAATCAGGACTGCTGAAGTCTTCAAACGCCTGGTGGGTCCAAATAGGTCGGTCTTTATTTCAGGATGCTACTGCGGCCGCTTAGCCGTGAGGGGTTTCTCAGGAAACTACGCAGACCTCGTGGTCGTGGATACTGGCGACTTCAAAACTAGCCGTGTCTCTGGCGGCCGATATTTCGGTCTCCGTTCCTTCAACCAGAAACCTTACGGAATTTGGGGACAGTCCTGTGGGTAGTCGGACCTCTACGCGCAGCGGCCCCACGGATATTAGCTCGTGGACCGGAGTCCTCCAGGTACCAGCGTTGGTTAAGTTCACCATGTGCAGGACGATTCTTCCTTCCTGTTGGTACATGTGACAGCCTATAAGTCCAGGCCCTGTCAGGGTCAGAGGGATATCGTCCCGCGACGCCCACCTGACCAGATCAGCCAACAGGTCGCCGTGGTCCGGGAGAATGTACCGCCTGAAGCAGTAGTCGATGTTGGCCGGAAGGTAAGCTACTCGGGCCCCCACAGATTCATTCAGGACTAGGGCGGCCAGGGACGTTCGGGGTTCATGCATCCAGGATGTTTCAGGAGGGAATATTGGGAAGGGTGGTATGAACGTCACAGGCACGTCTGCGAGGCTGTCAATAGTCCCTACTTCCAGTCAGCCGCCGAAGGGTAGAATGTCCGTATTGGAGAAGCCGGAAAACAGGCCTGAAGACTTGGGACAGTCGATCCTGAGGTAGGAATGTTGGCTGTACTCTTGCCAGTCCTGAGTCGGTGGAACTAGACTGCCGTGATGTTCTTCGGTGGAGTGGACTCCGAATATGTCTGATAGCCCGAAATCTTGACGGCGGTCAAGCTCCTCGTCGTAGAGGCTGGTACTCACCGGTGGCGATCAGGCCGCCACCACCGCGCACAAATTGCCGAACCGTCTGGAACTGCGCGTCGGAGAGGGCGCCGACATTAGGCAACGCCAGGAGAGAGATTTATAGATTCCCGGTCAATGTGGTCGGCGTGGACCGGGATGTAGGGAATCCGTCCGCGTATTAGCGCCTGCATGAAGCCTTGGTATGGGGCAATGGCCCGGGCCTCGCCTTCGTCCCTTCCATAAAAATCTATGTTCTCCTGAGACCACACTAGTCCCACAGAGGTGAAGTGCTAGCGGCCCACCAGGTACTGTTCGTTGGCCTCGTGCCTGCGGAGAATAGGCTCCGCTGGCCGATACTGTCGGCGGGCTTCGTGCTGGGCGCTGATGTGATGCCACCAGGGTTGTAGAGTGCCAGCGAACGCTTCCACGGCCCACAGGC
>CAZYBD010000124.1:0-5882 GCA_964645515.1 uncultured Dehalococcoidia bacterium
TGCCAGAGGCAATTGTCTAATCATAATGGCCTTTGAGGTCACCGATGAGCCTGTAGACCCTCAGATGATATTGGTCGACGAGGATAACCGGTTCGTTGAATACCTTGAGGGTGCCAAACATGTCCAGCAAGTTCACTGAGGAGCAAACAGAAAGCTACTACGACTCCGAGGACGCCATTTACCGTTCCTTCTGGGACGAAGAAGGCAGCGTGCACTGGGGCTTCTTCGAAGATGGTACCAACAGCGACTTTATGCGCGCTTGCTCCCGGCTCGATCACCTGATGGTGGAGAAGGGTCGCATAGGAGAAAACTCCAGGGTCCTTGACCTAGGATGTGGCAACGGCACGACCGCCATTTGGATCTCGGATAACAAAAGTTGCCACGTGACCGGAGTGGACTTGAGCGGGGTTCGCGTCGCCAACGCCAAAGAGGCGCGGGCCAGAAAGAGCGCCGACTCCCAGGCCAGGTTGGCCTTCGAGAAGGCATCGGCTACCGACTTGCCCTTCGCGGACAAGTCATTTACCCATCTGTGGAGTCAGGCCGTAATTTACCACGTCCCGGATAAACGGGCCGTGTTGAAAGAGGCCTACCGGGTTCTAGAAGATGGTGGGATCATGGTGTTCGACGATCTGGTCAAACCGAAACCCGAGGTCAGTGCCGAAGCCCAGGAATTCGTTTTTGACCGTCTCCTGTTTGATACTGAGTTCAGTTTTGAATCGTACCAGGAAGCTTTGAAAGCGGTGGGTTTCGAAGTCCTCGAGGCTCACGACATTTCCAACCACCTCAGGCTCAGCTACCTTAGTCTAGCGGAACGGACCCCCAAGAACAGTCTGGACCACTCCGAGCACTACCGCTGGCTGACCAATGCCTACATTGAGACGGCCCGGGCCGTGGACAACAACGATCTTGGCTGGGGTCTCTACGTTTGTCGGAAATAACCCTGCCCGGCCTTGATAAACACGCGTATCAGCAGGTTAATTCGGGCCCGGTGCATTAAGAACGGCAGGACCGTGGCTTGGATCCGCGAGTCCCAGGTCTATAAAGCAGGCGGCATTGACCTTAGCGGGTTCATAGTAGACAACGCTAATGAAATCTTGGCCAGTCGCACTTCCTCAATTCTGACCTTTGAAAAGGCCTCATCCACCGAACCGCGGTTTGAGAGCGGGTCTTTTAGCGGCGGGTGGAGTGAGGTCACCATGTATCAGATACCGGCCAAAAATAGCGTAGGCTGAAGTCTAATTAGCCCCTCGACCTAGTGGGATCTTCGTTTTAGACGACTTGCTCAATCCTAAACCAAATATCAGTCCGGACGCCGGAGACTACATTTGTCACCGGTTATTGTTCGATACGGGTTTCAGTTTTAAGTTCTATCAAGAGGCGCCAAAATGCGTCCGTATTCCAAGTGCCCGAAGCGAGGGATCTATCCCAGCAGTTGGAAGTCTGCTCCGAGGGGCTGACCGAGATCGCCAACTCTTATCAGTCTGACTGACCAGAAAGGTTCCAGGCATTGTCATTTGAGTACACTCGGATGACCGACGCAGTGGAGAATAGAGGGGTGAGCTGGGTCATGTATGTCTGTAGAAAGTAGGGAATGCCCCCGAAAAGGATAAATTCATGGCGCACGAGAATAGAGTTCAATGGGTCTACTCGGCCCAAAATAACCAGGAATTGGAAGAACGTTATGACCAATGGGCCTCGGACTATGATAAGGATCTGGCCGAAGAGTTTGCCTGGAACGCACCGGACAACGCGGCCCAGGTTTTCGCCAAACACGTTTCGTCAGAGGCCAAGGTTCTCGACGCCGGGGCGGGTACCGGCCTAGTTGGAGAATGCCTCTCAGAATTGGGCTACAAAGACCTGGCCGCCATGGATCTCTCGCAGGGAATGCTGGAGGAGGCTCGTGCTAAGAACGTTTATAACAGCTTTCACCAGATGGCCCTGGGAGGGGATTTGGACTTTGGGAACGATACCTTCGATGCGGTAATTAGTGTCGGTGTCTTCACTCTGGGACACGCCCCTCCTCACGCGTTCGACGAACTGGTGCGCATCACAAAACCGGGCGGGTTCATAGTCTTCAGCTTGCGGACCGATGCCTACAAAGATAATGGGTTCAAGGAATACCAGTCGGGGCTAGAGGCTGCTGGCAAGTGGCAGCTGGCCGAAGCCACCGACCCGTTTCAACCGCTGCCCAAAGGCGAGCCCGAGGTCTACCACCAGATCTGGTCTTACCAGGTCTGCTAGCTCACCTTCAGCCTGATCTCTGATCCCGCGCGCTTTCGGTGCTAACCCTCTGACAAGAAGTCGGCTACGACTTGGGCGAGTTCATTCGGTTTATGGTACCCGATGTCGTGAATCGTATCTTGTATCCAGTGGACTCGCCCGTTGACCAGAGCCTCCTCAGCGGCTGCCACCATGGTTCTGCGCATCACCGAATACTCGCTGTCCGCTCGCTCCGGGGGCGAGCCCGCGGGAACAATCAATGCCGGGCATTTGATCCGAGGCAGAGTTTCTGAACTGGGCTCGTCCCACATGGCCCGGATGACCTGTGCGTGGTTTTCCGGACGAAGTATGTCCTGGATCATGCCATCGTCGTCTACATAGACCATCGTCTGGACGATGCGTTCCAGTTCACTGCTCCAGATTGGACCCATCTGGGCCCTTAGCCGGTCCAGAAATTCCTCTCGGTTGCCCGACACGTCTCTGGGGCGCACTCGATGCGCCCAGGTCTCGAAGGTCGCGTTGGGCAGCAGGCGGCCGTTCAGGTATCCGCCGTCGATCATTACCAGATTTTTAACACGTGCCGGGTGGTTAGCTGCAAAGTTGATGGCGACGTTACCGCCCCAGGAGTGCCCCATGAGCGAGACCGAATCCAACTCGAGTTCATCCAGAAGACCTACCAGATCGCTACATAGCGTGCGCCAGTCGTAGCCGGTGGGTGCATTAGTGGTCTGGCCATGCCCACGCTGGTCGGGAGCCACAATTCGGAACCGGTCCCGGAGCAGCGGAGCGACGATATCATACCAATTAGCCGACGATGCTAGCCCGTGTAGCGCCAGTAACGGCGTCCCACTACCGCCCCAGTCGATATACCTGACGTTTAGATCCCCTATCCTGGCCCAAGCTTCGGTAGGCCCCGTGGAGTCTGTCTGCTGGTCTGCCATCTTGACCTCCAATCTGCAGCCGGGTAATAGTCGGGATTTTCCCCAATGGGAAGTATATCAATTGGCGTACTCGACACGGAATATTTCGTATAGAGCGTCCGGGAATTGACCGTATGTTTGGAGCTGCGGCCTACGAGGAACCCAACCGCAACTCCATTCGCAAGAGACGGGCCTTCACTTCCAATCCGCCTCCACCATAACCTCCAAGACTGCCGTCGCTGGCTATTACCCGATGACACGGGACGATCAACGCGAAGCGGTTTCGAGCCATGGCCTGACCGGCCGCTCGCATTGCGAGAGGGTTGCCAGCCTGAGTGGCCAGCCAGGCGTAGCTGCGGGTCTCGCCCGGCGGTATTCGTCGGCAGGCGCTCCAGGCCGCTTTGAAGAACGGCGGAGTGCCCGAAAGGTCCAAATTTATTTCGTCCAACGCGGAGATGTCCCCGTCGGCGTACCTTCGGAAACACCGCTCTATTTCTTCGAAGGGCTCTGGGTCGTCCTGAGCACCGTAAACCTCTTGGCCTAGGTCATCGATAACCTCCTGCGGTGTCGGCTTCAAACTGAGGCGGCTCAGTCCATTTTCGCTCCCGACTAGGCCGACCCAACCTATGGGGAGTTCAATCAGGTGGTACTTGTTTCTGCTCATATTCCTCTCCTGAGTAACGTCCGGCGGAGCAACGAGTAGCGCAGACGTCTGATAGACTTCCGGTCTCCTGTCCCGAGAGCTCCTTCCGGTCGTAGCGGCCGCGTGCGTAGTAATCCACCACAGCGTCTACTCACAGCCATCGCTCTGGCAGAGAGTAACCTAATCGGGCGACAAATTGTCAGAGGGTCTGGTAAGAGCCTGTTTCTACGGTCGATAATTGCGTTAACGCCACCACTCACTGGAAGACCATCCTGAGTTGGAACGAGAGCGCCAAGCAACCGGTTCCAGAACCAGTATCCGGTGGCACCGGCAAGTGCAAACACTATCAGGGTCATCAGTTGCCACTGCCTGAACTCGAACTGTCTGGGACTCTGCTTGTACATGGAAATTCCGGCGAGATCGCTGGGCAGCAGACCGAACGGGAACTGGATGCGTTTGACGCTGCAACCAATGGACGCCGACGGGGGTTAGGCCAGTATAGTCTTTTTTCCTACTCCTCTGGCACGTCCTCGACTGGAATGTGCCCCTGGGCTATCAGGGCGACAAACTCTCGCTCGATACAGCGGTTTTGCCCACTATGACTTGGGAAACGTCGTCAATGATCGTCTGCGCTGTTGCGTTGGCGGAATTGGAATTTTCCAACAGCTTCGTCTAGAAGACCGGTTTAATCTGGGCCTGTCCGAATCCGGAGTCGAAGTTTATGAAAGCAGATTTTGTCTGCAGCTAAAGCCGGGCGAGGTGACGAAACGCACTACGCTTCCAAGTAGCAGGCCGGGTCGTGTATCGTGATATCGACGGCCCTTTGGGATTGTTCTTTGTGCCGGTTGGTAGGGTGGCGGGCCACGCTGAGTCAGGCCACTTCATCCATGACTGGGGTCGGCAAGTATCCATATTGGCTGGTCAATTGTATTGGGGTTTTGGTCGGGCACCGAGTTCTTGGGCCCCGCCGCCGACCTATAAGCGCCGTTCCGTTCCCTGACTTTATTTTGAACTTGGAGGACTGGGTCGTTGAGCAATATCAGCGCATGCCCGTATACGCGGCGGAAAGTGACACCAGCTTTCGCCTTCGCAATATTTGGGGTCTTCGTGGTGCTGGCCGTCGCTTGCGGAGGATCGGTCACGGCCGTCCCCTCAGGATCGCCGACAGAAGTACCGGTGGACGATGCCGTTTCGCCTGTGTCTGACGAAGCGACCTTCCCGACCCCGCCGGCCACCAATACCTACCGGTCACGCCCGACTCTGGCATCCAGCGATCTCCAGAACATGGTGACCGGTGGCGAGGTTGGCAATTTTGCGCCAGAGTTTGACGGCATTGAAGATTGGATCAACAGCGGCCCTCTGACAATGACCGAGTTGCAAGGCAAGGTGGTGTTGGTCGACTTCTGGACGTACACTTGCATCAACTGCATCCGGACTTATCCGTTCCTGAAGCTCTGGAACTCCAGATACGCCAATGATGGTTTGGTGATTGTTGGCGTTCATTCCCCAGAGTTCGAATTTGAAAAGGACTATAAGAATGTGGTCGAAGCTGCCGAGAAGAACGGCATCGTATGGCCCATAGCCCAAGACAACGAATTTCGTACGTGGCGCAGCTACTCTAACAGATTCTGGCCCGCCAAATATCTAGTCGATAAAGATGGGATCATACGCTACAGCCATTTCGGCGAAGGGTCCTACGCCGAGACCGAAGAGATGATTCGGCAACTATTGATTAATGCTGGGGCCGACCTGAATGACGAGAATTCGCCGCTTCCTGCTGACCAAATGGTCGCCCCCACTTATCTGGCTGATTTTGAATACTCCCGGAGTGGAGAGGTTACGCGGGAGTTATATGCGGGATTCGATCGGGGTTGGGGCGATCTTGCCTACGGGCAGGGTGGATATGTACGTCAGGAGCTGTACTACCAAGCAGTCAACTCCACCGCCGATTTTGAAAAACCCGACAATCTAGATCCTCATGTGATCTATTTTGACGGTCCTTGGCACATCGGCGCTGAGAGCGTCCGTCACGCCATTAAAACAGAAGCCTACGATGACTCCGTGTTTTTGGTCTATTCGGCGCGGTCGGTGAACGCGGT
>CAZYBD010000125.1:0-18621 GCA_964645515.1 uncultured Dehalococcoidia bacterium
ACCGTAGCCCATGCTTTCTGCCAACGGCCCCAACGCCAAGACTTCCTTTGGGTCTTCCACTCCCCAGTTATTGGGGATAGTAGTGCCGAATTTCATCTACGCCTATTTACTCGCAGAGGGGCAAGTTAAACGTCTGCCCTCGATACGTGATTCTTGACTGGCAGAAAAGGTTTGGCGGCTACGTTTTATCTACTGCCTGAATCACCCTGACGGTTTCAATTGCGGCGGCGGCCGAGTTGGTGCCTATGTTGCCGGCCTTTCCTCCGGCCCGGTTTAAGGCTTGATCCATGTTCTCGGCGGTGATAATCCCAAAAATTGTGGGCACGCCGGTCTCCAGGCTCACGGCTGCGGTGCCGCTGGCAGCCTGGCCTGCGACCATGTCGTAGTGGGTGGTCTCACCCCGGATCACCGCGCCCAAACAAATGACCGCTTCGTAGCGTCCGGTCTTGGCGAAGGCCCTGGCAACCACCGGGAGTTCGAACGAGCCCGGAACCCAGGCGACGGTGATATCAGAATCGCTAACGCCGTGCCGGCTCAGGGTATTCAAAGCTCCGTCTAACAACTTATTGGTTATGACCTCGTTGAAGCGGGCAACAGCGATTGCTATTCGCAACCCCTGCCCATTCATGTCGGCCTTCAGCTCATTGGGCACTTTCGATCTCCTGGCCTAAAATTGGTAAGTCTCTCAGCGGCGGTTGGCGAAAATTCCTGTCAGGCTTTTCAACTGGTACGACCACAGGCCTCCAATATTTTGTCGACCAGTTCCGTTTCTAGCACCACACCCAGGGCTTGGGTGAAGTCATTGATGACTGTGAGGGGCACCGACCGCACCCGGTACCTGCGCCCCAGCTCTGGGAACTCCTGGAGCTCTATAACGTCTGCAGTGATGTGTTCGTTGGCCAAAGCGAGAGCGTGGCAAATGCGGGCCATCGACGGGCAGTAGACATTGTCCGGGGTGACGAACACCTGAATGTGCACCGGACTGTTGACCGCCCGCAACCGTTTGCGGGTATCCATGC
Organism: uncultured Dehalococcoidia bacterium; assembly: GCA_964645515.1. Taxonomy (GTDB): domain Bacteria; phylum Chloroflexota; class Dehalococcoidia; order Lucifugimonadales; family UBA3495; genus VXOI01. Next base: position 1,020 of record CAZYBD010000125.1, read on the forward strand.
TAAGAGGCGTGGTGCCGTTGGAGATCGTCTTGATGTCCTCGATGATCATGCCCAACTCGTACCCAGCGGGTATCCCGAAGAAACGTAGACGAGACCCAGAATGGGAACCGATGACAGTCGCGGGAATCCGGGTGATCCCGTTCTCTTCGGCTACCTCCGTCTGGGCGTAAAAGTCCACGACCTCCAGGTTGAGTTTGGGAGACAGCGAGGTCAGTTCTTCCAGCAACTGCTGGGTCTGCTGACAGTACTTGCATTCTCGGCCAGGAACGTTGATGGGCGACGGTAACTGAGTAAATAGCCGTAGCGAGACATCGCCTTTCAAGTCCTTTCTGAAGGTCCGCTTTAGCGTTGCCTTATCCCTGTCCGGAATCACTGCCTGTTGCGTCAAAGGAGGTCTCCTGGGCACCCAAAAGCGTCTACTTCATATGCGTAAAGAAGCACCAAGAACTTGGAGGGGCTGATTCTAGTTTACACGCGAACCTTAGTCTTATCCACCCTCGTCCAGCATGTTTCGGATGGTGAACATCCGCTGGAACATGGTGACGCACGACACTGCCGCAATGGCCAAAAGGAACCACTCGATCTGGTTCACAAGAAGACCTACCCCAAGGAGCACCACTCTTTCTGGCCGGGTCATGATACCTGCCCGAGTGAATACGCCCAGACCCTCTCCCCTGGCCCGTAGGTAGCTCACGCCCTGGGAAAAGATTAACGCCAGAAGTAACACCGTCATGAAGAAGATGCGGTAATTGTCATTGAGATCGGCCAGGAGAGCGTAAACCGCCAAACCCACAAACAAGGCGGCCTCGCCGAGGCGGTCGAACACCGAATCGAGCAGGGCACCGAATTGACTGACTCGGCCGGTCAGGCGCGCCAGAGCCCCGTCCATCAAGTCCAACGCCCCGCCGGCCAAGAACACGATGCCACCTGCGATCAGCCAGCCGGAACCGACCAGATAGGCGGCAACTACGGCTATTAGGAACCCCAGGATGGTGATGCTATTGGGAGTAAATCCCAGTGCTCGGAAGAATTTGGCTCCGGGCACCTCGAAATAACGGAGGACCGCTCCTCTAAACTGCTCTCGTCCTGGAAACGCCATTGGATGCACCGTTGAACATGCCGTACGAGGTGCTGTACGCAGCTTCTCGGCATGATTCGTAATACTGTTCCACCTGGCCGGCGACCACTTCCCACCGGTATTGTTCGGAGGTACGCCTTCCAGCGCAGCCCATCTGTCTGCGCAGTTCTGGTTGGCGTACCAAACTGTTCAGGGCGTTGGCTAAGGCTTCGCTATCCGTTCTTGGGAACAGTATCCCTTCTTTGCCATCGGTCATGATGCCCCGGAAACCCTCTATACTGGAGGCGACCACAGGTTTCCCTGCGGCCATAGCCTCCAACAAGACGATGCCGAAGCTTTCAGCTCCTGTAGCCGGCGAGCAGAAGATGTCGGCGGAAGCGTAGTAGCGGGGTAGATCTTCGTAAGGGACTCGGCCTAGGAAGACCACGTCCTGAAGGTTACGGGAGCTCAGCACGCGGTAGGACTCTTTGTCGGGGTTGCCCGGCCCTACCACCAAGAGGCGGATGTTGGGGAGATCCCACTTCAATCGGCTAAATGCCTCCAAAAGGTAGCGCAGGCCTTTTCTTCTCTCCAACCGGCCGACGAACAAGATGTTGGTCTTATCGTCTTGGAACTCCGGCCACGGGGCGGCCTTCTGGGAAAAATGGCCTACGTCGATCCCGTTGGGGATTATTTTGTAGTCACCTGGAAAGGCGTTGTTGACATAACGCTGGGCTGCTGGAGACACTGCAATGTTCCCGTGCAGTCGCTGATGCCATCTTTTGATTATGGGGTGGGTGAAACGGTAGAGATGTTGGTGATTGTGGGAAGCATGGAATGTGCCCACGTTTATGGCTTTGGAATACTCGAGGACGCACAATGGGAGGATGGGGGCCATCGGTTCGTGGAGGTGGATGATGTCGAAATTCTCCCTTGACAGCAGGGCCCGTACCTTGCGGTAGAGCCACCAGGAGAGAGAGACTCGGGCGATGGAGCCGCCGCTGGGTAAAGGAACCGAACGGCCCAAGGGGACGAGAAGATCTGAGTCCTGGCACTCTCTGGACGGCGAATGAGGCGCCAGCACCTGTACTTCGTGTCCAGATCGGCCCAGCTCACGGGCCAATTGAGCAACATGGGCGGTTACGCCGCCCGGCCAGGTGAAGTCGTACGGCGACACCATGGCGAGCTTCACGGTTACCCTCCATCCCACATTTACTTGAAGGAGTGCCCCTGAGTTGTGCTAAGAGCCAGCTTGCTCCTCCTCGGAGATAAAGGAGTCTACCATGTCCCGGGCCGCATCGTCGGTAAATTGCTGGGGAGGCGATTTCATGAAATAAGCGCTGGGGCCATAGATAGCCCCTGATTCTCCGCGATCCATGGCTAGCTTCGCGCAGCGCACGGCGTCCACCACAACTCCGGCTGAGTTTGGGCTGTCCCAGACCTCTAATTTAGCTTCCAGATTTATCGGAGCCCCACCAAAGACCCGGCCTTCCATCCGTATATAACACCACTTACGGTCCTTTAACCAAGGTACGTGGTCGCTGGGCCCTACGTGGATGCTATCGGGGTCTATTTCCCCTTCAATCTGCGAGGTGACGGCGGAGGTCTTGGAGATCTTTTTAGAGGTCAGTCGTTCTCTTTCCAGCATGTTCAAGAAATCGGTATTGCCGCCAAAATTAAGCTGGTAAGTGTTATCGACGGTGACGCCGCGGTCTTCGAAAAGGCGGGTCAATACCCGGTGGGTAATGGTTGCACCCAATTGGGACTTGATGTCGTCGCCAATGATGGGGACGCCCCGTTCTTCAAACCTTCCCCGCCAGTACTCCTCCCGGGCCAGGAATACTGGAATGCAGTTAACCATGCCGCAGCGGGCGTTCAAAATCTGCTCGACGTACCATTTGGTCGCCTGTTCGCTTCCTACCGGCAGGTAGTTTATAACCACGTCTACCGCACGCTCTTGCAGAATTCCGGTGATGTCTGAGGTGGAGTGGCTGGACTTCTTGACCAAGTGAGAAACGTATTTCCCCACGCTATCGTGAGTCATGCCGCGCTCGACGGTGACGCCGGTGTGAGGGACTTCAGCGAACTTCAGAGTGTTGTTGGGCGGGGCGAATATCGCTTCGGAGAGGTCCTTTCCGACCTTGTTTTCATCGATATCGAACGCGGCCACCACGTTGATGTCCTCAATGCGGTAGTCACCAATTTTGGTGTGCATCAGGCCGGAAATGTCTTCGTTTTCCGGAACTTCCACGTACTTGTGAATGCCCTGGACCAAAGAGGAGGCGCAGTTTCCGACGCCAATAATGGCCACGTTGATTTTCCCCACGAAATCGGCTCCTTTTACACTTCGCCTAGTCCCGCGAGACTATCGCTGGCAAGCCGCATGATTGTAGCAATTCGTCACAGGCGTCACAAGGGGCACGAAACCGGATTGAGGTGTTTATGGAGCGTTTACAGTCAAGATGTGGCCGTGATTATTTCAGGATTTTGACCACTCGGTGGGGGATTGCCGTGAAGACCAGCCCCGACCGGCCTACTCAAAAAACCTGACGATCGCGGTACGGTCATCGTGGCGAAAGCGCACTCCCAGTGTTTCGGGCACTCGGCCCTCTACCAGCCTCCCGCTTATGACTTCTTCCACCCGGCCGGTCGCTTCGCCGGGTGTTGAAGAGGAACGGACAATCTCAGCCAGTTCATCTGCTGACATATTGTCGGTAACGCCGTCCGTTGCTAAGACGAGCCGTGCCCCTGGCATGATCTCCAGATCGACTCTTGCCAGATCCCCCAACTCCGCTGCGGCTCCGATGGCCCGGGAGACGCCGACGTGCAGAAATCCTCCGGCGCGACCGCAGAGCCGGCGGTAAGAGTCACTCTCGACCAAAAATATCGGACTGTCACCCGCGGCCACGACGCCTAGCCTGCCTCCCCGATACAACGCCGCAGAGACGGTGGTAAGCAGGAACCTGCCCTGACCCACTTGGAAGAACTCGTCGTTTATGTCGGAGAGGATGGCGGCGATGTCCTCGACGGTATCAACATCTCCTTTGGAAAGTGCTTCACTCAATTCCCGGCTGGCGTCGTACCCACCGTGGCCGGTAACCCCGTCCATCACTACATCCAAGAAATCGCCGTTTCCCAGGCCACGGGTTACTAAACTGTCTTCGCCGTGGGTCGAATTGTCCTGAAGAGTCGAAAATTCACTGGCAGTCATGAAAAAACTCTGGGACCTCCGTCAATATCAGCCACGGGAAGGGTAATTGAATTTCGAGTTCCGCCTAGCGGTCTGAGTTTCAACATCGATAGCCTTCCAGTTCCCCATCCGCGTCGAATAGAAAGCGCTTCCAATAATCTCCTCTTAGCCATTCCAATGCCTCTAACCAGGCGTTCCTGGCGGTTTGGACCGCCGGAAGTGCGGCATCTCGGGATTGTAACGTTTGCAGATATACGTTGAGATCAGTCCGGAACTGACCGTAACCAATGTACGCTCGCTCTGCAATTTTTTCCAGGATGATTCTGCCAGCAGACTCGACGCTGCCCCCTGCAAGCGCCAACCTGTTAAGCATCTGGTCGATTTCTTCGCCCAGGGCCATAATCGGCCGGATGCCCTTGGCCTCCCGATATACGTCGGCGTGCTCGGGCGGTTCCTCAGGGGTCGTGTAGAACTTGATCAACTCTAAACAGGCGTCATTGACGTCGTAGGGCGGTCTTCCTCGAGGGGCCTCAGCGTGCGGCCCCGCCAAAGTTCCGGTGTCAATCACCGATACTTCTCCGGTCTTCGGTTGGTAGAAAATGTTCTGTGGCCGTAGGTCTAAGACGACATATCCAGCGTCCAGATAGACCTGCTGTAGGTCCAACAACTGGTTGTGGACCGGGAATTTTGCGGTGGCCGGATTCTGCACCAAAGGGAACACAGCGAACAAGTTCTGTCCGGCAGCAATGGGAACGCCCCGTATCTTGGACATCATGTCGCCCAGCAGAGGAATTCCGCGGGCCCTTTCCTGGACGACCACCGTGTATTCCTCTCTCAGGTCGTCGCCGAAGACCTCGTCATGCACGACCCGTTCGGTGTATCCCAGGATCGGTACCACCAACTCAGCGGGAGGGAGGGCCTCCTGGTAGGCTCGAAGCATCCGGCCAGTGCGAGCTTCTATGGCGTCGTGCTGCCTTCGACTGATGACCTGGGGCACCGGGCGTTTCAACGCCACTTCTTGGCCTGTCTCACGGTCGGTGGCCAGCTTGACCTCGTAGTCTGCGCCAATGCCTAGTCTGCCAGTTATCTCATAGCGACTGAGTTCTACTTTGTCTACCAATTCCTTCTCCGAGCGCTACTGAACCAGTGTGAAAATTAAGCGGTGGCTCCGGAAAACGCAACTTGTACCGTGGGTCCCGGAGGAAAGAGGACAAGTGTTTGATTTACGGTGCCCGGTAGACTAGCGTGGTCCATTCTTCTCGAGGCCACTCTCGGACCATGGAAAAACCCAAAGGCTCCATCGCCGCGTCCACTTCCGGTTGCTGGGTCTTCAGGAGCCCGGAGGCGATAAACAGCGCCTGTGATTTTAGCGCTGCCTGGATGAAAGGCGCTCGGTCGGCCACACCTCGGGCTGAAATGTTGGCAACGGCCAAGTCGATCTTGCCGGCCGCTGCGGTGGGGTGAGGCATCGAGCCTTGAGCCAGGCTAATTTGCTTTTGAATGCGGAGCCGGCGGAAATTACGGCGCGCCGCCGCCACCGCTTGGGAGTCTATGTCTAGGGCCACTACCCTGACGGCGCCCAGCTTTACCGCTGCGATGCTCAGGATGCCCGATCCGGTCCCCAGGTCCAATATCACCATTCCTGGGCGGATCAGGTCTTCCAGTGCTTCCAGGCAGGTGTGGGTAGTCGGGTGGTAACCGGTGCCAAAGGCGATTCCAGGGTCCAGTTCGATTATGATTTGGTCCGGTCGTCCAGCCTTGGCATCATCCATTTCCAGCCATGACGGTTTGATAACCAGACGTTGACCAATATGCAGAATCCCGAAATAGGACTTCCAGGAGTTCTGCCAGTCTTCGTTGTCTGGGATGTCGCGGATCACTAAGTCGCCCACTGAGGCCACCGAAGCCACGAGCTTGACGCCGACTTCGATGCGGGCCAATCGCTGTCGCGACCCCGATGGCAGATAGGTGCGTAAGGTGACCAGTCCCTGACCCTCAGGTTGGGTGCTTAGACCCTTTCCGTAGCGGCTGAAGAGGTAAGAGACCGGTTCCACAAACTCATGAGGGACAGACAAGCTAAGCTCTTTCCAGGGCATGCCGCCTCGCAAAAACAAGTGGTTTTAGGAGAACTATCGGATGAGAACTGATGGTGGCCTTGATGCCAGCCATGGTGCCATTCGGCTAGCCTAGTACGGGCGCTGAGTAGCCGTTCCGCTCGCGGCCAGCTTGTCTAACCACATTCTTGGATGACTTCTAGAAGGCCTCTTTGATGCGGCCGAAAATGCCCTTGTCATGGTCGTCTTCGTCGGCCGGTCCGGAACTGTAGTCCTGGTCGTGACCATTCATGTATGGCTTGTCCCCGTTAAATGACCGGGCTAGCTCTTCCAACAATTGCTTCTGGTGGCTGTCCAGCGAGCCTGGAACTCTAACATCAACCAACACCCTCAGGTCGCCGCGGCGGTGGCCGTTCAGCTGGACTATGCCCTTGCCTCGGATACGGAACTCTGTCCCGGGTTGGGTGCCTTGAGGCAGTTTCAGTTTTTCGTCTTCGCCGTCCAGTGTGGGGATTAGTTTTTCGATCCCCAAAGCTGCTTCGGCGACATTGACTTGAAGCTCGTAGAGCAGGTCCGAATCCTCCCGTTCAAAGAGTGCATGTTCCTTGGCCTCTACGTAAACGTAGAGGTTGCCGGAGCCGCCGCCGTCGGACCCCATGTCCCCTTCGCCGCTCAGACGTACCTGCATGCCGCTTTCCACACCGCCTGGTATTTTCACAGCGATCTTGCGCTTTCGTCGTTCTCGTCCTGCGCCACTGCACTTAGTGCACGGAGCTGTGATGATACTGCCCCGGCCTTGGCAGTTTGAGCAAGCGATCACTTGGGTGAACTGACCGAACACGCTGCGCTGGGCTCGCCGCACCTGTCCGTTTCCGCGACAGTTGCCGCAGGTGTCTACTAAAGTTCCGGGTTCGTTGCAGGCGCCGGAGCATCGGTCACACTTCTCCAGACGGGTTATCTCTACCTCTTTCTCGGCTCCGAAGACCGCTTCTTCGAAACTCAACACTACCCGCTGCTGGAGGTCTCCGCCGCGCTGGGCCTGGCGGCCACGGCGGCCGGTAGCGTCACCGAAGAACGAGTCGAAGATATCTCCGAAACCGCCAAAGACGTCAAACCCTTCAAAGGGTCGGTCGGTGCCGCCGACGCCGGCTTTGCCGAACTGGTCGTACTGGGCCCGCTTCTTGGAGTCCGAAAGGACCTGGTAGGCTTCGTTGATCTCTTTGAACTTCTCTTCCGCGTCCGGACTCTTGTTGCGGTCAGGATGGTACTCCATGGCCTTTTTACGGAAGGCCTTGCGGATGTCTTCGTCTCCCACGTTGCGGGCGACGCCAAGAACCGAGTAGTAGTCCTGATCTGCCATTAGGAATTACTCATTAGGGCGACACATTCCAAAGAGCGTATGAGACCCATTATAGTCGAGGGTCTGTGGGCGCTCAATACCAAATCGCCACACCGGCTGGAACATCCGAGATCATGGAGCCTGAGGACTACGGTACGTGCTCGGCCCTCAATAGGCTCGCGCTGGTCCACTTCTCCTTGACACCCGTACCCCCACTGGGTACGATGTTCCTTGGAGCCTAGGCTCCATATATAGGCATTCTAGGCGGAAAAGGTAAGGTGATACCGTGGTTTTTATCATCGTGATCTTAGCCGTCCTGGCGGCCGTAGGGATAGGAGTTTCTACCTGGTTCGTTCTTAAATCTAAACGCGACACTTCGCGGCTACAGTCTGCGAATGAGAACGCTGTCGGTGTAATTACTCGAGCCGAGGAGGAAGGTAAAAAGCTCCTTCTCGCTACACAGGAAGAGATCCTAAAACTACGCAACACAGCTGAGACGGAGATAAAAGAACAGCGCCAGGAGCTTACCCGCATTGAGACCAGAAACCTCCAACGGGAAGAGCAACTGGACAGCAAGCTAGAAGCCCAAGAAGAACGCCAACGTGGGCTTGCCCAAAAAGAAGAAGAAGTCGCGGAGGCGCGAAAAGAAGTAGAAGATCTAAAAGGGGAGCAGACCAAGGCCCTGGAACGAGTAGCCAGTCTGTCCGTGGATGAGGCTCGAGAGGTGGTCGTGAAAAGGGGTGAAGAAGAAGCCCAACACGACCTAGCCCGGCGGTACTACGAACTGGAAAAGGAACACAAAGAACGGGCTGACGAGAACGCTCGCCGCATCATTACTATAGCCATCAACCGCCTCGCTTCGGACGTAGTTTCCGAAACCACCACTTCTGTGGTTTCCCTGCCTAACGACGAGATGAAAGGTCGTCTCATAGGCCGGGAAGGGCGAAACATTCGCACACTAGAGTCCCTCACCGGGGTAGACGTTATCATCGACGACACTCCGGAGGCTGTAACGGTCTCCTGCTTCGACCCGGTAAGGCGGGAAATAGCTCGCCTAGCTCTGGAGAAGCTGGTATTTGACGGCCGCATTCAACCGGCCCGCATAGAAGACATGGTCAACCGCGCCAAAGTCGAGATTGACCAAACGATCATGAAGGCCGGGGAACAGGCAACCTTCGATGTAGGTATTAGCGGTTTGGACTCGGAACTGATTCGGCTGCTGGGCCAACTCAAATACCGGTACAGCTATGGAGAAAACGTCCTCCAGCACTCTGTTGAAGTGGCTCTGCTGTCGGGTATGCTGGCAGCAGAGTCCGGTGCCAACATCCAAGTAGCCAAGATCGGTGGTCTGCTCCACGACATCGGAAAAGCAGTAACCCACGAAATCTCCGGTCCACACGCGGAGATCGGTGCCGAGATTGCCAAGCGGCACGGCATTGGGCACAGCGCTTATAGGGGGATTCTGGAGCATCACTGGGATGAGCACGAGACCATCGAGTCGTTCACTATAGCGTCGGCCGACGCTATCAGTGCGGCCCGGCCCGGCGCTCGCAAGGAATCGTTGGAGCTTTACGTTAAGCGGCTTAAGGAACTGGAAGAGGTCGCGACCAGCTTCGGCGGAGTCGAGCGTGCCTTCGCCATCCAGGCGGGCCGGGAGGTTCGGGTGGTCGTAAAGCCGGAGGACATCGACGATATTACTTCGGCAAGTCTGGCCAGGAACATCGCCAGAAAAGTAGAAGAAGAACTGGTATTCCCGGGTCAGATCAAGGTAACCGTTGTCCGGGAAACCAGAAACGTCGAATATGCCAGATAAGCCAGGAGATGGGAGATGGCCCCGAACGTGGCAGCTTAAGGGGAAATTCCTGTCAACCTAGTGGGAGTCGCTCCGCCCGGCGCCACCGGTTAATCGGAAACGTTAAAGGGACCCAGGAGCGGGAACGAACCGTAGACTGGGTCCCTTTTGGTGTCCTGGTCCATACTGTGCTTGATTCTGAGCGCCGTGTCTACAACTGGCGGCCTAGATCGAGGAACGGGCTATTTGCGTATATTGATGATTGGGGACGTGATCGGTAAGCCGGGCCGCGACGTGGTTCGCCGCATTGTTCCGGACCTGCGCGAAGAACAGGAAATAGACTTAGTGATTGCCAACGGCGAAAACACTGCTGGCGGTTTCGGCCTTACGGTGGATACAGCGTCCGAACTGTTGGATGCAGGTGTCGATGTCCTGACATCCGGCAATCACATATGGGACAAGAAAGAGATCATTCCTTATCTGGACGACACCCAAGATTCGGGCGTGCCCATATTGAGGCCGGCCAACTATCCGGATGCGCCCGGTATCGGGCTAATCGAGTGGAAGGGAGTAACGGTAATCAACTTGATGGGCCGAGTCTTCATGACCGCACTCGACTGTCCGTTCCGGGCCGCTGACCGACTCCTTGACGGCCTGAGGGAACGGAGCGACACTCCTGTCATTATAGTCGACTTCCACGCAGAGGCTACTTCCGAAAAACAGGCTATGGGTTGGTACTTGGACGGAAGGGTGAGCGGTGTCTTCGGCACCCACACCCACGTGGGCACGGTGGACGCCCGCATTCTGCCGAGGGGAACCGCCTATCTGACGGACGTGGGGATGACGGGGCCATCGGAGTCGGTAATTGGCAGCGATAAAGATGCAGTCCTAGAGCGCTTCCTGACCGCCATGCCCCAACGGTTGCCGGTGGCGGTGGGGCCGTGCGTACTGAACTCGGTTCTGGTTGATGTGGACGCGGCGTCTGGAATGGCTACCTCTATTGAGCGGATAGATAGGATGGTGGATTAGAATGGCTGTAGAGGTAGACCTGCACCTGCATACTCTGGCGTCGGACGGTCGGCTGACTCCCACGGAGTTGGTTCGTTTGGTAGCGGACCGGAGCTTGAAGTGCGTATCGATCACGGATCACGACACCACAGAAGGTCTAGGTGAGGCGTACGAGGCCGCCCAGGAGTTTCCGGACCTGAGGATTATCCCCGGAATTGAACTGAGTGCCGACATTCCAGGAGACGAGGTCCATATCCTAGGTTATTTTCTAGATTACACGGATCCCAAATTCCAGGACCAGCTCCAGCATTTCAGGGCTGGCCGAATAGACCGGGCTCGGTCGATGGTCGAAAAGCTGGACGCCTTGGGTGTCCATTTGGAATGGGAGCGAGTCCAGGCGATGGCCGGTGACGGTGCGGTTGGGCGTCCGCATATCGCGCTGGCGATGGTGGAGGCTGGTTACTGCAATGAGCCTAAGGACGCCTTTCCAGAGTATCTGGGAAGGAACGGTTTGGCCTACGTCGAGCGATCCAAGTTGACCCCGGAAGGGGCGGTTGAATTGATCCGAGGCGTCGGCGGTGTGGCTGTACTGGCCCACCCGGCGTACATGAACGATATGGAAAGCGGTATCGCCAATCTATCCAAGTGCGGGCTAATCGGCATGGAAGTCCATTACGCACAATATGACGACGATACCATCAGGAAGCTGGCCCGGCTTGCCAGAGAGTACCAATTGGTGCCCTGCGGTGGCAGCGACTATCATGGTCTAGGCAATTCCGGCGAGCTATTGCCCGGTAGCAACGGCCCATCCCCAGAATCGGTGGAGTTGTTGGAGGCGGCGGCGTCAAAGATTTGAAAATAGGGCTCCGTCATGTCGGTATCCAACATCATAGGTAGCCTCCATAACCCATGGACATAGCTGCTCTCTACATTGCCTCGTATATTGTGGGGGCAATCCCCAGCGCATACATCATCGGCAGGCTGGTCAAAGGGATAGACCTCCGTGGCGTGGGAAGCGGGAACATCGGCGGGGCTAACGTCTTCGAACACGTTGGCAAAAAATGGGTCGCTCCACTTACGATTTTCGAGGCCTTCGCCAAAGGAGCCGCGCCAGTTTGGGCCGGCCTGTATATTCTAGATCTTGACAGGTCTTCGGCGTGGTTAATCGGGGCGCCGCTGCTGGCCATAGTCGGCAACAATTGGTCGCCGTTTCTTCGTTTCCAGGGTGGCCGCGGCATCACCATAACTGGAGGGACGCTGCTGGCGTTCTCTCCTTTGCTAATGGCGGCCGTGGGCATTATAGCCATAGGTGGCTGGCTGGCCACAAAGAGTTCTGGTCCGTGGGTCTTGATCGCCCTGACGTTATTGCCGTTGTGGGCCTTTTTGGCCCACGGCCACCTTTCGCTGGTATGCTATTGTCTGGCACTGCTGGGCATAATCGTGCTCAAGAGACTGTCCTCCAACTGGAGTCCATTTCCCGAGGACGTTTCGCGGAAGAACGTACTGTTCAATAGGTTGCTCCGGGACCGAGACGTAGCTGACCGGGACCAATGGGTTACTCGAGCGACGGGCACTCCCCGCTAAAGTTTCGGTGCGGACGACGCCCGAATTTTGACCATGCCGACCTAGGCCGAAATGGAACCTTCACATCAAGCTGACCAAGAACAAGTTAATCAGGATGCCGAGAGCGTCGGGCACTGCCACTGGCATCCCACGGTGGAAACGAGGTTATCTTGCAGCCACTGTGGCAAAGGCATCTGTACCCAGTGCCTGGTGCAAGTGCCTGTGGGGATGCGCTGCTGGGAGTGCGGCAGGGTGGAGAAGATGCCCACCTTTGACGTCCAACCCACGTACTACGCTAGGGCCGTGGGGGTGGGCATTGGCATCGCGGTTGGCGGCGGTTTACTGTGGGTCTTCTTCAATTTAATATTCGGTGGGATTTCCTTCCTGCCCTCATTGGCGGCTTTGGGAATGGGCTACGGGGCGGGGGAATTGATCAGCCTCTCGGTCAACCGAAAACGCAGCACCGGACTTGCCTGGATTGCTGGCGGCACTGTGGTGTGTGCCTATCTCATAAGCCTAGCGTCTAATCCTTTTGGCCTGACAATCTTTGGGTTACTGTTTCTCGCGGTTGCGGTCTACATGGCCGTTGTCCGGGTCAAATAGCTCCTCTCGAAGACGCTCCACAGTCTGGCGTGCCACGCTACTTTCGAACCCCCGGCGCTGCAGAAACGCCCACAGTTTGCGCTTAAACTCGGGAAATTCGACCCCCCGAAGCCGGGCGGCGTAGCGATGGGCAGCCCGGTAGGCGTTGTGGGCTGAGTCATAGTCGGCCAACGCCTCACGGATCACGTCGGAATCTACCCCCAGCCGGCGCAACTCCTCGCCTATTGCTGCTGCTCCCCGAGGTCGGCGCAGCTCCCTCTGCCGCCGCCACTCTTGGGCGAATGCGGTGTCGTCAAGCAGACCGTGCTGTTGCAGGTCGGCCAGTGTCTTCTCGACGGCCGCTTCCGAAAACCGTTCTTTGAGCCGCTGTCTGAGTTCTTTCACGGCCCTAGGCCGGTAGGCCAGGAGCCTGAGGGCTGCCTGCTTGGCCGGACCGTAATCGGCAGCAGAGCCATTGTCTAGCGGAAAGGATTCGAACGAATTCATGACTGTACACTGGAAATAAATACAAAAGGCCGACTGGAGCAGGTCATTTCCCATTGCCCAGTGCGGCCGTTTGCGTTGCTAACCGGATTTATTAGGGTGATTTGAACGGAGGTTATTCCAGGTTCTGGATTTCGGCGATTGCCGAAGGCAGGCCTGAACCGGAGGGCCCAGATACCTCTGAGTCTTTCGTCGCGATCGGGTCAAGTCGCGGCTCTCCCTCTGAGTTGGCGCCGCCGCGGATACGCCCTTCCACTGAGGCGGCGATCTCGGGGTGTTGCTCCAAGAATTCCTTGGAGTTCTCACGGCCCTGGCCCAGCCGGGTCTCACCATAGGAGTAGAAGGCCCCGGATTTTTTAATGATCCCCTGGGTTGAGCCGATTTCCAACAGGTCGCCCATCTTGCTGATGCCCTGATTGAACATGATATCGAATTCAGCGACCCTGAATGGTGCAGCTACCTTGTTTTTGACGATGCGGGCCCGTACGCGGTTGCCGGTGACCTCAGGGCCCTGTTTGATGGACTCGACCCTTCGCAGGTCAATGCGCACCGAGCTGTAGAACTTGAGCGCTCGGCCTCCGGGGGTGACCTCCGGACTGCCATAGGTGACGCCGACTTTCTCGCGGAGTTGGTTGATAAAGACAACAGCTGTCTTGGATTTATGAATCGTGCTGGTCAATTTTCGCAGAGCCTGGGACATCAACCGGGCTTGGAGCCCGACGTGAGTGTCCCCCATGTCCCCTTCAATCTCCGCTTGGGGCACCAACGCCGCAACGCTGTCGATGACCACTGCATCCACAGCGCCGCTACGTACCAACTGCTCGGTGATGTCCAGGGCTTGTTCGGCGCTGTCGGGTTGGGCGATTAGCAAATCGTCCAGATTCAGCCCGCAATTGCCGGCGTAGAGTGGGTCCATCGCGTGCTCCACGTCGATGTAGGCAGCGATGCCGCCGCCCTTCTGAGTCTCAGACATGATGTGGATGGCTAAGGTGGACTTCCCAGCAGATTCCGCCCCGAAGCTCTCCGTCACCCGGCCACGGGGTATGCCGCCGATTCCGAGAGCCATATCGATGGCCAACGACCCGGTGGGAATGGCCTCGGAGGCCAACGTGTGGCTCATCTCCCCAAGGCGCATTACGGCCCCTTTGCCGTGTTCCTTCTCGATGGACCCTAAGGCAATGTCCAAGGCCGCCTGCTTGTCTTTGTCCATTATAACCAACCTCACCCCTCAGTCCTCGTTTGGCCTGCGCCGCATCCTAACATAGGACAATTTACGCCAACAATAAGATACTGTCAGCGCTGGGATGAGTTCTGGCCGACGTAGCCTTCGAGTCCGTCAACGGACCAACTGGTCCTGCTAGAACTCTCAAGTACCGCCTTTGAATCCGATGGTGACCGTGCCATTGTCGACGATCACCGGGGTCACCCGTTCTCCGTCGGTCAACTCGATGAGAGCTGGGATTTGGTCAGGCTGTTTGGAAAGATCGATCTCGGTATAGGCTACTTTTCGCTGGCGGTAATCCATCTTGGCTGCGGAAGAGTAGGCACAATCGGGGTGGGTGTACAGGATAACCGCCGGGTCGTTTGCTTGAGTCACTTAAGCCCCCCTGGCTTGTCGGTCTTGGGCGATATTAGTCGAAACCAATTGTAAGCCTGAGGCGTATATTCTTCAAACTAGCGGACGGCTGGCAGAATTGCCCGAATTCCGACCCTTCTTTCTCTGGTATTGGCTGGACTGGAGCCGCCAAAAGTGGTTCGATTTCTTGGTTTCGATGGTATGCTAGTTTTCGTTAATTATTGCATTGGACCAAAGGAGCTTCGGGCTGACGACCCCTCCCAAAAGGCCCGCCTTCTCTCAAATAGGTTAAAGACGTCCATGGATACCGCTCAACATGACGCTGCGGCTGCCCTTTCGTCGTTATTGGAAGAGTTTTCCATCGGTAGCGGGCGGATTACCCCGCGACCTAGGGGGTCCCGGCTGGAGGGAGAGTCTCGTTCGAGGCTTGAGGCTGCCGTAAACGCTGGCAAATGTTCCCGTAAGTTAACCGATACTCTGGTTTACGCCAACGCCTGTTACGCATTGGGCCGGCATACCGAAGCCGCTGAGAAGTACCAAAGCATCATAGGTGCTGACCCAGCGGACGCTATCGCTAGGTTCAACCTGGGCCTGGTTTACTTGCGCTTACGCCGTCCCAGCGACTCCGTTGCTGAGTTCACAGAGGTGCTGGTGCGGGAGTCTCAATTGCCCGAGGCCTTCTACCAGCGGGGCAACGCTTACGACGACCTAGGTGACATCCAACAGGCGTTGGAGGACTACTCTAGGGCCATCGAATTGAACCCCCAATACGTTCAGGCGATGTACAACCGGGGAGTGGTATTGGGCCAGGTGGGCCGCCATCAAGAGGCTGTGGCTCAGTTCGATAAGGTAATCTCGTTAAACCCTGA
Organism: uncultured Dehalococcoidia bacterium; assembly: GCA_964645515.1. Taxonomy (GTDB): domain Bacteria; phylum Chloroflexota; class Dehalococcoidia; order Lucifugimonadales; family UBA3495; genus VXOI01. The sequence goes on from CAZYBD010000125.1 coordinate 16,554, forward strand.
CATCTCTAACGCCTTTTTGAACCGGGGAGCATCACTGGACGAGCTGGGCCTGCACGAGGAAGCCATCCTCAGCTACTCCAAGGCCGCCGACCTGAACGCTGACAACGCTCACGCCCTGTTCAACCGAGCTCGGACCTACTACTACCTGGGTAAATTGTACGAAGCAGTGGCTGACTACACTGAAGTGGTGCGCGTTTCGCCGGAAGACTCCGAAGCCTTTAACAACCGCGGTTTGGCCTTTGACGCCCTCGGCGACTTCCAAAACGCTCTCGAAGACTATGACCACGCTCTCGAAATCAGGCCTGATTTCGCTGAAGCCTACAGCAACCGTGGCGCCGTCCTGGAGGCGCAAGGAGCCTTGGACAAGGCGTTGGATTCCTACACTTCGGCCCTGATAGCCAATCCCGGTCTGGCTTCGGCTCACTATAACGCAGCCCGGGTGTATTCCCAGACCGGCGATGTGGCGTCTTGCTTGGCCCATCTGGGCCGGGTGTTGGAGTTAGCGCCCGAGTTGGCGGAGGACGCCGCCGATGACGAGCACTTGGGGTGGGCGCTCAAAATGAAGCGCATGAGGGAAGGTAGGGCCTCGGAGGACACTTGAGGCCACCTGTTTTATTGGTGTCTCGGGAACGGTCTGGACAGTTCCGCGTCCGGCTTGACTTCTAGTTCCCGGTTGCCGCGGCCGGGTATCCCTTCCGAATGGTTGCGGCGCCGACGGGAAAAGAGGCTCCTGAGTAATACCAGGGAAGCTAAAATGAAGAGCCCGGAGCTTACGCCGCGGTCTATGTGGTAGAACTGGCTAACCCCCAGTATTACCATGAAGCAGGCGCAGACACCCCAGGTTGATCGGAGCGGTGATCGCCACATCAAGACTATGGTGGCAATTCCGGCTACTGTTCCAAGCGCGGCCAATTCGGGCACGAGGGCCAGTGTCACGCCCACCAACGTGGCCATGCCGTCCCCGCCCCGGAAGGAAGAAAAGACAGATTTACAGTGACCAAATACGGCCGTGCCGCCTGCTATTAACGTGAGTGTCGGTGCCAAGTCTAGAAGACTGGCGACGACCACAGCTGCCGCTCCCTTGGCGACATCGCCCGCGAACACCAATGCCCCCGTGCGGTGGCCTACGTTGAAGAACACGTTGGCAGTACCGGCCAGAGTATTGCCGGTGGAAAAGACGTCCACGCCTTTGATGCGCCCGGCCAGGTAGGCGAAGGGTAATGCGCCTAACACGTAACCTAGCGCCACCGCCACAATCACGTTTTGCATAGCTTGCGGGTCTTCCAGCATGCTTGGTGTATACCTAGGTCCTGTGTCTTTCCAGAAGGTACGTCTCGGCTATTTATTTCTAGCCCGACAGGGTCTGTGCCTCAAAGCGGTCATTCTGCGGAGCGCATAGACGAATAATCTGGTATGAAGTTACTTGAGGGACGCTCAACTTGCGAAAGAGATTCTTAGCTGCGATCACGGTGACATACTTTTGCATACCGTTCGGCCAAAACCTCACAAGGCTGCTCTCGCTAAATAAATCAGGCGTCGAACTAAGAGAGTAGCGCCATCGGGCTTCCACCCCCGAGGTTGTCTATCGGAGGACTCGGCTTCGCTCGCAAGGCGAGTCTAGTACAATTGGGATACTTATCTCAACTAATAGAAGCATAATTTCGAATCTCAATCTACGTTCGAAGTAACCGTTAGAGGCACCGAATATGACTTCCAACCCGGCGAACGGAAAACCAGCCAGCGGCGCTCTTTCCGGCATGGTCGTGCTCGACCTCACCCAAATCCTTGCAGGGCCGACTTGTTGCATGGTCCTGGCCGATATGGGCGCGGACGTTATCAAGGTAGAGAAACCCAACGGTGGTGATGATAACCGCCGCATGGCTCCGCCCTTCATAAAGGACTGGTCGGCGGGGTTTTTGGCCGTCAACCGCAACAAGCGGAGTCTGGTGTTGGAACTGAGAAGAGAGACAGGGCAAGGGGTTTTCAAGCGCCATGAAGGGGGTGCCGACGATGTGGTTGAAAACTTCCGCCAAGGCGTCATGGACCGCTTGGGCTTGGGCTTCGATGC
>CAZYBD010000126.1:0-4753 GCA_964645515.1 uncultured Dehalococcoidia bacterium
TCCAATCTCGCGACGTTGATCCAAATCCAGGCTGGATAGCCCTCGGAGCATCGTGGTAAGGGTGCCACGGCGCCCTAGGTAAGAGACCCGCCAGTTTTCCAGGTCTTCCAGTCTGTCTAGGGGCGCCAGTTCCGCAACGGCGCTGTCGATCAAATCTTCAATAACTTGGGGGGTAAGTTCGCTCAATCGGTCAATTCCTAGGCCACTCGGGCGGCGGCAGGTCTTTGGGCGACGTGGAACACGCCTGGTGGTGTCGAATTACGACTGGCCATAGAGAATGTTTCAGTAGGCAATTATAGAAACCACCTATTCCAGGGTCAAGGACGCCGGTCTGACAGCAATCTAGCTGGCCTCCCTTTAACTTCAAACTTGAATTCCCCCGCTCATCTGTGAGACCGAGTCTCCGGTGACGCTCGCCATTTCGATGACCCCCTTAACATCCTCCTGGCATTCGTTGATAGACACACCGAATGCCAGGCTTGGGTCTCGGGAAAGTAGGCCAGCCCGCCGAGATAGTGCCGCCGGTCCGGCGTGAGCGGCGATTAGCGGTCTTTACCGAAAAACTTGGCCTTGGCTTGTCTGAACCTGGTTAAATTAGACATTTCGTTACCGTCCCTGCACTGCACTCTAGGGCGGCCGCGATTGAGCGTCTCCATTCTTTGGGCACGTCTGATTTTTTCGATCCGGCATCAATCCAAATCATTCGTTGGAGGAGCCAGGGTGGAAACGACCGGCGTGTATAATACTGGCACGGCACAAAGACACATACGCCGGCAGATTTTCGACGATTTCCGATCAACGTTTTCAGGGAGGCCTCATGCCCGTCGTTCAACGGCCCTACCTTCCGCCAGAAGATCAAGTTCCCCAAGACGAGTCCTACGTGAACCCGGGAGAGAACCCTGAGGCCGGGGCACAGGAAGATAGCTCGTCGAACCCGATTACCTTCTACAGCGATTCCATGCACATTTATAGCAGTCTCTACTCGGCGGTGCTGTTTTTCGGCGAACAGATGGAAGAACGGGAGCCGATCCTACGAACCCGTATCAAGGTAAGTCCTCAGATGCTGAAGGCGATCTCTTTGCTGACAGCTAAGCACGTACGGGAATACGAAAACGCAGTCGGGCCGATCACGTTGCCAGAGCAGATCTATGCCGCCTGGGAACTGGACGCGGAGGGGCAAGCCGAACATGCCGCAGGATAAGCGGCCATCGCCCGGAGACCTGTCATTAGAAGACCTGACATTACCGGTGAAGGTGGAGGCCGGGGTAGATCAGACGATGCCTTCCGACTGGGACTGGAGCAACGTGGATAGCAGCCATCCCAACGCGGCAATCTTTCACATCAGCCATTCCGAGGCCGCGCGCGTTTTGGTGGATGTCTTGAGGCAGGAGGACTGCTCGCCTGACGCCAACTTCATTGTGGCAAAAGAGATACCGATCGTGATCCTAGACAGCCTGGACAAGTATTGGGCCGGCGAGTCCAAGAGTCATTTGCCTCTGACCGGAGTCAGAGTCCCAGTGGAGGGCGACACGGTGGCTGAGGCCAAAAGGGCGTTGGCGGACGACTTGGCAGCCCAGCTTAGGCTGCTACTGCTGCTCTCCAGCTCTCACAAAGGCAAAATTGCTCCAGGACTGCTGCAGAACCTAGAGTACCTAAAAGACTCTATGGAACCAAGGCCGGAGTTGAGGAACCGCCCGGGCAATAAGACTTAGCGGGATGGTCAGGGTCTACTCATTGCGTCACCCCCCGGCCTAACCCGCATCCCTATGGGAAGGCCGCCTCAAGAGGATCCAGCAGCAAGTCACCCAGAGCGCAGCCAAAGGTCTCTACTAGCGGACAGAGCCTTGCTAAATGATCCCGGATTCTTCATCGCTGCCCTCATCAGAATGACCGTTTCTAGACCAGGCCCTCTGAGAGCCGTAGCGTGCTCCGCGGTTACCCTGAGTGGAAGGGACTAGGCGACGCAATTAAGGCGTTGGGACCAGGTATTCTTTCACCTTTTGCGCGACTTCAGCCCTGGGCACTGAGTTCGCTTCCTGTTCCCGCCGCCCTTTCACTTCAACCATGCCATTGTTGAGGTTACGTGGACTTACCACCAAGCGAACCGGCAGCCCCAAAAGGTCGGCGTCGTTGAACTTCACTCCGGCCGTCTGGTCGGTCCGGTCGTCGAACAGCACCTCGACCCCGTTCTCAGAAAGTTCTTGGTAGAGTCTCTCAGCTGCTTGGGCCACTGTTTCGTCGGAAAGGTTTAGACCCACCAAATGAACACCGTATGGGGCCACTGGAGCCGGGAAAACGATACCGTTGTCGTCGTGGTTCTGCTCTATGGCCGCCGCCAGCAAACGTCCTACTCCGATGCCGTAACAGCCCATGGTTATGGGATTTTGCTGCCCGTCGGCGTCCAGGTAGGTCGCCCCCAGGTTCTCGCTAAAAAAAGTGCCTAGCTTGAAGATGTGGCCGACCTCGATGCCCCGCGTAGATTCCAGTGTGTGGCCGCAGTTGGGGCAGAGCTGACCAGGCTTGGCCAGAGCGATGTCGGCCAGCACGTCCACTTGGAAATCGCGAGGGTGGTTTGCACCTGTCAGATGGGTGTCCGTCTTGTTGGCCCCGACCACAAAATTGTTGCCGTTACGAATCGACAGATCGGCGACCTTTTTGATGTCGCTTATGCCCACGGCAGACGCCGCCCCCGCCACCAGCCCCGCATTGCGCACTTCCGCGTCCTCGGCCAGCCGCAGGTCGTGAGACTGTAGTGCGTTCTTGAGTTTGGTTTCGTTGACGTCCAGGTCGCCACGGATAGTGACAAAAACGGGTTCACCATCAGAAACGTAAAAAACAGCTTTCAGAGTCTTAGACTCTGGCACTCCCAGGAATTCCGCAAGCCCAGCGATGGTCTTAACGCTCGGCGTAGCTACCTCTGCCAACTCTGCTTCTGCTTCTGCGGGTATGTCCTGGTAGGTCGACTCAGCTTTTTCAGCGTTGGCGGTATAGCCGCACTGGCTGCAAATGATCACCGTGTCCTCTCCGGTGGGAGTGGCCAGGAGGAACTCGTGGGAGTCCTTGCCCCCGATGGCCCCGCTATCAGCTTCGGCCATCAAAACCGGGAGGCCGCAGCGTCGGAATATGTTGCGGTAGGCCTGGGCCACGTCCTGGTACGACGCATCCAAGCTGGCGTCGTCAGAGTTGAAGCTATAAGCGTCCTTCATGTCGAATTCCCGCACCCGTACTAGTCCGGCGCGGGGGCGAGGTTCGTCCCGGAACTTGGTCTGAATCTGGTACAGCAGAAGCGGCAAGTCCCGGTAACTCTGGACGTTGGCCTTCACCACGTTGGTGATCACTTCCTCATGGGTAGGCGCTAGGACCATTGGACGGTTGCGGCGATCTTGGAAGGTGAACAGGTTGTCTCCGAATGCCGATCGGCGGCCGGTCTGCTCCCAAAGCTCCATCGGCTGGAGAGCCGGCATCAGAAGCTCCTGCCCCCCGGCGGCATCGATCTCTTCACGGATGATGGCCTCAATTTTGCGAAGCGACCGGAGAGCCAGTGGGAGGTAGGAGTAGACTCCTGACGCAACCTGGTAGATAAGTCCTGATTTCAGCATCAACCGGTGGCTAGCGGTCTCAGCCTCCGGAGGGTCCTCTCGGAGGGTCTTGGCTACCATTTGGGAGAATCTCATTTCGGTGGCACGATCCCTTATAATGTTGGGAGAGCTGTCAACCTATTATACCCAGCGAAACCAGTCAGCCGCGCCAAACAACTTCGCCATTAAGAGAGCTGTCACCCAGGGAGGGGTTCAGCGGATCGGGGTTTGCAAAAGATAAGGCCCCGTTCCGGGGCCTTATCTGACGGTCGAAGGTTGCGGGAGGTTAGTCGCCGACGACCGTGGGTGTAGCTTCTACCTCTTCCATCAGAGCAGTCAGCATCTCAGCCTCGGGCACCACCCGCACCTTTTCTCCCTTTCGGAATATCACAGCCCGGCCGGCCCCGGCCGCTATGCCTACGTCGGCGTCCTTGGCCTCGCCAGGGCCATTGACTTCGCAACCCATCACCGCGACTTTAATATCTTTGTCGCTGCGTTTGAGTATCGAATCGACGTCGTTGGCCAACCGCACTACGTCAACATCTGCCCTCCCACAGCTAGGGCAAGCCACCAAGACCGCCCCTTTGCGCCGGAGATTCAGGGACTTGAGGATCTCGAAACCGGCGGTCACCTCCTCGGTGGAGTCTCCGCTGAGCGAGACCCTGATGGTGTCCCCGATGCCATCGTACAGGAGCACGCCCAGACCTACCGAGGTCCGGATGGAGCCTGACATCACGGTGCCCGCTTCCGTGATACCCAAGTGAAGCGGATAGGGAACCATCGAAGCCAGGGTTCGATACGCTTCCACGGTGGTGGGAACGTCGAAAGCCTTCATGGAAATCTTGATCTGGTCGAAGTCCTGGTCTTCCAACAGGCTGATTTCCCAGAGGGCGGTGGCTACCATGTGATCTACAACGCTGTAGTCGCCGTCCCGCGCCTCACCGGCCTTGGGTAGTTTGTTCACCAGATCCATGTGGCGGGAGAAGCCCCTTGTACGACCGATCCCGCCCACCGGCGGCAGGCTGCCGAAGTTGACCCCGATGCGGATAGGGATATTGCGCTCTTTTGCCCCGCGGACCACTTCACGAACTTGCTCTTCGTTTCTGAGATTACCCGGGTTGAGCCGCAGACAATCGACGCCACCCTCCAGGCACCGCAAGGCCAATTGATAGTGA
>CAZYBD010000127.1:0-7086 GCA_964645515.1 uncultured Dehalococcoidia bacterium
AGGTACGACTCTTACCCCCGCCCAACTAATCGACCTTTACGACGACTGGATCGGTCGCTACCCGATTCTGAGCATTGAAGACGGTCTGGACGAGGATGATTGGGAGGGTTGGACGGTGATGCGCCGGCGTCTCGGCGGAGCGGTGCAGCTGGTTGGAGATGACCTGTTGGTAACCAACATCCACCGGATTCAGCGGAGTATCAACGAAAAGGCGAGCAACGCCATATTACTCAAGCCTAACCAAATTGGGACTCTGACTGAGACCCACAACGCGCTTCAGGCATCCCGGAGCGCCGGCTGGTGTGCGGTGATAAGTCATCGTTCAGGCGAGACCGAAGACACTACCATCGCGGACCTGTCCGTAGGCTGGGACGTGCGGCAAATCAAGGCCGGCGCACCGGCCCGCTCTGAACGGGTCGCTAAGTACAACCGTCTGCTCCGTATAGAGCAAGAGCTGGGTCCTGATGCGAGATACGCCGGGACTTCAGCGTACCATTGCATCGGCCGATTTTAGGGTAGTGTACTTCTCACCGTTACTAGGTGCAGACAACTACTTTGGCCTCTTAGGTTAAAGGATACAGCTGCCAGGATACCCAACACGGGAGAAATTTCCTGCCTGAAGCCGGTATCCCTTCCGCTTTTCTTCCTAGGTGGCAAACGGTATCATTGTCCCGCAGATGCGGCGGTTTTGACATTGCATCTCGCTATTCAGACGCGGGCATCCCTGACGTAATCTAGATCGCAGAGGTCGGATATGGTAACGCGGATCGGTATCAACGGTTTCGGAAGAATCGGCAGACTGGTCCTGCGGGCCAACGAGGGACGTAACTTAGGCAAGGTGGAAGTCGCGGCGGTGAACGACCTAACTGACGCGGAGACCAACGCCCACTTACTGAAGTGGGACAGCAGCTACGGTGGCTACCCAGGGAAGGTGGAAGCCAAGAACGGTGACTTGGTTCTGGACGGCAAGAATATTAAGGTCTTTTCGGAGCGCGATCCGGCACAAATTCCTTGGTCCGACATGGGAGTGGACTTGGTCGTAGAGTCCACCGGTATTTTCACGGATGCCGAAAAGGCGGGCGGCCACCTGGAGGGCGGGGCCAAGAAGGTAATCATTTCGGCACCAGCCCGTGGCGAGGACCTGACCGTGGTGTTGGGCGTTAACGACCACCTGTACGATGCCGCCACGCATAACATCGTCTCAAATGCCTCATGTACCACCAATTGCTTCGCCCTTATGGTAAAAGTGCTGCACGACAGCTTCGTTATTCAGCACGGACTCATGTCCACGGTCCATTCTTACACCAATGACCAAGCGATCCTAGACCAGCGCCATAGCGATCTCCGCAGGGCTCGTTCCGCAGCCATGAATATCATCCCGACCAGCACCGGTGCAGCCAGAGCGGTGGGGTTGGTCATCCCTGAACTGAACGGCAAGTTGCACGGCATGGCCTTTCGAGTGCCAACCGCCACAGGGTCTATCACAGATTTCACAGCCAATCTTGCACACGACGTTACTGTCGACGATGTGAATGCGGCTTTCCGGCAGGCCTCTGAAAGCAACCTGAAAGGCATTCTCGAATATGTTAATGAGCCGTTGGTAAGTTCAGACTTCCGTGGCAATGCCCATAGCTGCATCTTCGACGCTCTATCCACCATAGTGATGGAAAAACGTATGGTGAAAATCATGGGTTGGTACGACAACGAGTGGGGTTACTCCTGCCGCACCGCCGACCTGGCAGCGCTAATGAGCGAAAAAGGCATATAGACAACGCCGCTGTTGTAATTGCGCGATCGCAAACAATGAGGCCCGGATTACTCCGGGCCTTTGGTTTTTTGGTCCATGGTTACGACGCGTGATCCTGCATTGGGGTTAAGGCTGCACATCGTTTTAATGGGCGGCCAAGAAATTTAAGGTGTGCCGGAAACACACCGTGATACCCGGTCGGATTCCCGGCTAATGGAATCTAACTCACCCGCACCATTATACTGCTAGCGGCGGCCTACGACCGCTTCAATACTCATGCCACATACCTGCCGGATACATGGCCTCTAGGGCCGTTTCACTCCTGAGCCTGAAAGGCCACATTTCCTGGCCGTGCCTTTTGCTGTTGGGAATTCTGACGGTGGCCTTTGCCCTGCGGCTTCACGGAGTCGACTGGGACCAAGGCCACGGCTTCCACCCGGACGAACGCGATATCTATATGCGCTCGGGGTGCATGTACGACCTTCTTATCGAAGCACCGGGCCACCGGGACTGCGGCTATGTACGTGCCTTGCCCGATGTGGAACCCGGACTTCCTGCCCTCGACATTGCCCTAGATGCCGACCGCAGCCCGCTGAACCCTCACTGGTTCCCGTTGGGCACCATTCTCATCTACCTGATGTTGTTCTTCCGTTCCATCGCTGAGATTTTTACCGACATGACCGCATTGGACATGCGTTTCATCGGCCGACCGCTATCGGCTATGGTCGATGTTGGATCCGTATTCCTGGTGTACGTACTAGGGCGACGGCTCTATGGCCAAGGAATCGGGCTATTGGCCGCCGCTTTCACAGCTCTGGCGGTCATACATATCCAGAACAGCCACTTCTACCGCCCGGAAACGTTTACAGTTTTTTTCACCCTCGCTAGTTTCTGGGCCATGCTGCGTATGGTAGACCGCAAGAGGCTGCGGGACTCGGCACTGCTGGGACTCATGCTAGGGCTAGCCTTGGCACCCAAGTTGGCAGTTCTACCGCTGTTGGCGCCGTTGGTGGTGGTCTATTGGTACCGAGTGTTGGACGAAGTCAATGGACGTTGGAGCGACATCACGCCTAATCTGGTCCAGCGTATGTTGGGTCACGCCGGGGTCGCCGGGGTCGTCGCAGTGGCCGTGTTTTTCTTGTCAGCGCCCTACGCGTTCCTGGACTTTGGTGCCTTTGTAGGTGACATAACAGCGCAAACAAGAATGGCCAACAACGCTGGAATGTGGCCCTTCACCGTCCAATACATCGACACTCCGGCGTTCCTTTACCAGATTAGACAAACTTCGCTGAGGGGAATGGGTCTACCTTTGGGGGTTGTCGTATGGTCGTCCATCCCATTTACCGCCATTCTGGCATTTGCCAACAAGAGGACTCGTAGGGCGGATCTGCTCCTATTGGCCTGGGTGGTCCCCAGCTTTCTTTTTTTAGAAAGTTTTGAGGTGCGGTTCCTGCGATACGTCTTCCCATTGATGCCTTTCTTGATCATCCTGGGGTCCCGGATGCTATTTTGGCTGTTGGACAACTCCAATGTTCTGGCAGACAGATTGGTCCAATCTGGACGCTTATTCGGCCGTTACGCTCCCGTAGCTATTCTGGCCGTAGGGGCGTTCGTAGTGGCCTCGACTGCGTTCTATTCGTTGGCGTTTCAGCGAGTGTACGTAGAGGACCACCCAGCGATTGCGGCCTCTCAGTGGATAAATGACACCGTTCCGAGAGGGTCGTCCATTGTGAGCGATAACCACTGGGATGAGTTTATTCCCAACCTCTACAGCTACAACGTCTGGCAATATGCGGTCTACGACACAGATACTACCGCTAAGATCGACGAATTGGCATCGCGACTGGCTGATTCGGATTACCTCGTCTTCTATAGCAGCCGGCCCTACGCTAGCGCGGCAAGAGACCCTGAGCGGTTTCCACTGAGTAACCGCTATTACCAGCGTCTCTTTAACGGTGACTTGGGCTACCGCCTGGAACGAAAGTTCACGTTGTATCCTGAGTTGGCCGGCGTGTCCTTCCGGGACGACGCCATGAAACGCGCGGGTCTAGCCCAACCTACTCCCCGTTACAGTGGGCAATCGTCGAAGGTCGGACTGGAACTGGGATATGCCGACGATAATGTGGTTGGCTACGACCATCCTACTGTGCTGCTCTTCGGCAACGAGGGACGGTTCAGCGAAAGGCATATCCGCGACCAACTGGTCGCACCACTGCCTCAGGCTGAGATTTCACAGCCTGTAGGCTTATTGTTGTCGGACAGCGACCGAACCGTTCAACAGTCTGGCGGGACCTTTTCTGACATCGTCGACCGAAACGGTTGGACTAACAACCTGCCAGTGCTCGCTTGGCTCCTGGTGATGGAACTGATATTCCTGTTAGCACTCCCTCTCGCCATGTTCATTTTCCGACCTTTGCCGGACCGGGGCATTGTTCTGGCTCGTATCCTGGGACTCCTCGGCGTTAGCTATGTTGCCTGGCTGTTGGTGTCTCTGGGGTGGGTCGACTTCTCCAGGACCGCAGTCTACCTGGGAATCGGAATGTTAGCGCTGGTTTCTACCGCGGTGTTGACGTTTACATGGCGGGAGATGCGCAACTTCTTCTCGGCGCACTGGAGGCTATTTCTAATTGGAGAAGGACTCTTTCTCCTGGCCTTCTTGGCATGCGTGGCATTGCGGTACGCTAATCCTGATCTGTGGCACCCATTTCGAGGCGGAGAAAAACCCATGGAACTCGCCTATCTGAATGCAGTGCTCCGGTCCACCACTTTGCCGCCTTTCGACCCGTGGTTCGCTGGTGGTTACTTAAACTACTACTACTGGGGGTACTTCGTCATATCGGGGGTTATCCGGGTAACCGGGATGTTGCCAACCACCGCTTTTAACCTCGCGGTGCCCATGTTCTTTGCACTGACTGTCACCGGAGCCTACTCCGTGGCCTATAACCTAACCGAAGGGGTGCGCCTGCGCCGCAGTGCTAGCAATGATCCAGGGACTGGTACGGACGTGGTGGAGATCCCCTTGGCGACTCAAGAGCCTGTCTCAACGCCTCAGGGTCTGGCGGCTAGGTGGCGTTCCTGGCTGTGGAGCCCGGTGGCTGCAGGCCTGTTGGCAGGCCTGTTTATTGCGGTGATTGGAAACCTTGATGGCATTGTCCAGATAACTCAAGGGATATGGTACAAAGCCGTCGACGGTACTTCATTTCCGGCTTTCGACTTCTGGCGGAGTAGCCGAATGATCCCTCCCCTAGAGAATCTAGATCCCTCAACTGCTGCTTTTTGGCTGCCTGCCGCGGTGTCAGGCGCATCAGACATTTCCTTCCACATCACCGAATTCCCGTTCTTTACCTTCTTGTTTGCGGACCTCCACGCTCACATGATGGTTATCCCATTTACCCTCCTGGTCATCGGCCTGGGACTGAACCTAGTTGTGGGTCTGCGAGACTCTGGCCGATTGTGGACGGCCGCGGCGGTTGCGGCTTTGGCCGTCGCATTGGGCTCTCTCTGGGTGGTGAATAGCTGGGACTATCCGTCGTATGCGGTGCTAGTCTTTGGTCTGCTGGGCTTGGCTGTGTATTTTGTCAGGGGCAAACTTCGTGCCAAGGCTTTGTTGTTCGTGGCAATGGTAACCGCTGTGTTTACCATCAGTCTCCTGGTGTTCCTGCCGTTCCACCAGCACTATGAAACGTTCAACAGCGGCTTGGACGTGTCCCAATGGAGGACCCCCGTGGACCGCTATTTGGGAGTGTACGGGCTATTTATATTTATTGCCGCTTCATTCCTTCTGATCCAGTCCAGGGACGTCTTGAAGTTAGTACTCCGGGCGCTGTTGGACAGAGGCCGACACCAGGAGATCCATGGGATGCGGTGCCTGAAAGTAGCCGTGGTTATAGGGCTGGTGTTGGCGGTTTACATGGCGATCGCTGGCTTTTGGAATGTGGTGATGCTCTTGCTCTTCCTCATCTTGTCCGGTGTGACCGGGTGGCGCCTGATCTCCTCCCAAGATTACGATCGTCCCTTTGCTATTGTCCCTATCGTCTTGCTAGGTATGGCGTTGCTCATCGGCATTGGAGTGGACTTAGTACGAGTGGAAGGCGACATAGGCCGCATGAACACCGTCTTTAAATATTACCTGGAGATTTGGGTCCTAATGAGTATAGCCTCTGCCTATATGCTCTGGCAGTTAGGGGCCATGGGATTTTTGCGGCGCAAGTGGGGTTGGCGCTCGGGGATCTGGGTGACGGTATTGGCGGTGCTGATTGGGTCCAGCCTGATCTACACTGTCCTGGGCAGCAAAGCCCGGATATCTGACCGCTTCGTAGATATCCCATCCTCACTGGACGGAACAGGGTACATGCAAAATGCGGTCCACTTTGAACGGGGACAGCAGATTGAACTTATATGGGACCAAGAAGCGATCCAATGGCTCCAGGATAATGTTCAAGGATCTCCGGTGGTCTTGGAGGCCCACATGGAGCAATACCGGTGGGGCTCGCGTTTCGCAAACTATACCGGGCTTCCCACTGTACTGGGTTGGCCTTGGCACCAATACCAGCAGCGGAACACCTATGGGTTCGCGGTTTCGCAGCGAGCCGAAGACGTGACCGAGATCTACAACACCACCGACGTTGACCGAACATTGAAGCTGCTCCGAGTTTACCAGGTGGGGTATTTGGTGGTAGGGGATTTGGAACGGGCTGTCTACGACTCTGTAGGACTGGAGAAATTTAGGATAATGGAGGAGCAGAGTCTGCTGCGGAAAGTGTTTCAGAACCAAGGGGTGACAATATATCAGGGTGTCTGGTGAGGCTAGTTTATACAAGTCTTGACATAAAGACCAAAATTGGTTAATATGTTAACCAAGAATTTAAATATCTACCAAGGAAGGCAAGTCTGCCGATACTGTGAAGGTGGAACACACTTTAAATGCACAGATTGTTATTCTCGGCAGGCAATTAACAGAGACGGTCAAGGGATCCCCGTTCTGGTTGTCAGTACCGCGGGCGAGGGCGTACCACCAAGGGTAAGGACATCACGGGATCCAGGACCTAATCGGCCCTTCTCGACCGGATTGCTTCTAAGAGTGGTGTTGTGTGGGAGTGTGTAATGCTTAGAGGTGCCGTTAGGGGAGGGTCGATTGTATTGTAGACTGTCAGTTGTCGGCGACCCAACGTGGGTAAGAACCCAATAACCGGATGGTGCCCACCCGCCGGGTGACTGATTCGATCGCCTCTTTCATGTTCGGGTCTTCTCGATGGCCGTGGCAATCGATCCAAAAAATGTATTGTCCCAAAGATTGTCTGGTTGGTCGGGACTCAATTTTGGCCAAATTGATATCTCGC
>CAZYBD010000128.1:0-2616 GCA_964645515.1 uncultured Dehalococcoidia bacterium
ATTCTCGTGCGGTCTCTGCTGGCCTTTCTAGTCTCCCATTTTAGCTAGACTACATTTCGAGGGCCAACATTGGAACCATTAATATCGACCACCTGGCCATTCCTACCGCCAACGCGGAGCGGCTGCTTGAGTTTTACAAACGCCTGAGTTTTGTCATCCATGACAAGGCCGAATGGCGAGCGGGTTCCAGTGGAAAGATTACGCAGCCCCAATCCTCGTGAATGCGCAAGGACCAGAGGGGTATCGCCAGCGAAAAGCCTATACAAGCGGCACCCGGATGGGAACCTGCTGGAGTGTACGATATATCTTGAGACCTGCTCAACGGCTTAACATTAAGCGCTATCTCGGATTAGGACGGTTACTATATGCCCACAATGACTGGAAAAGAAGCCCTAGTGCAAATGCTGATCGCCGAGGGTGTCGAGTACATTTTTGGTAATCCGGGTACCAGCGAGAGCCCGCTGATGGACGCCCTCCAAGACTTCCCCCAAGTCAAGTACATCCAGTCGTTGCAAGAAGGTACCGCGGTGGGTATGGCCGACGGCTATGCCAGAGCCTCGGGTAGGCCTGCCTTCGCCAACATCCATATCGCCGGCGGCCTCGCCAACGGAATCAGCGCCCTCTATAACGCCTACCGCGGGGGCACTCCCTTGGTGCTAACCGCAGGCAACTCGGACAGCAGGATGCTGCTGTCCGAACCAATGCTCTCCGGTGACTTGGTCCAGATGACCTCCCAATACACCAAATGGAGCCACGAGATACACCACCCCAGCGACGTACCGATGGCGGTGCGCCGGGCGTTTAAGGAAGCCAAGACTCCGCCGACTGGTCCCACTTTCCTATCTTTCCCCTGGGACACTATGGATGATTCAGCCGAGATTGATGTTATTGGTTCATCGCCGGGTTATTACAGGCAGCGACCAGACGTCCAGGCTTTGGCTCAAGCTTCCCGGTTGCTATCCCAGGCCGAGAACCCAGTGATCGTAATCGGTGATAGGATCGCCCAGTCCGGCGCCGTGGAACAGATGGTGCAGGTAGCCGAGCGGCTGGGTGCCAAGGTCTACGCCTCTTCCTTTACAGAAGTAAACTTCCCGACCAGTCACCCTCTGTATTCCGGGATACTGAATACCAACAGCCCGGCGACACGGCAACTATTCACCGGAACCGATGTGGTCTTGGCCGTGGGAGCGAACATATTCTCCTCCTTTCTCTACGTTGATGTCCCGTTCCTTGGCCCCACAACAAAGCTTGTGCACCTAGACAGCAGTAGCCGCGAAGTGGAAAAGGTGTATCCCACTGAAGTCGGTGTGTTGGCGGACCCCGCCACCGCACTAGCCGAGTTGGCAGATGCCTTAGACCAAGACATGCCGGCCTCAGCCAAGGAGTCCGCAGCAACCCGAATAGCCGAACTGACCGAAGCCCGCCGCCGGGCCGACGAGGCGTACCAAACACAGTTACAAGACAACTGGAACCAGCAGCCCATGGCAGTCGGGCGCATGATGCATGAGTTAGCCGCGGCGGTTCCCGAAAACACCATAGTCGTCGACGAGGCGGTTACCTCGAGGCCGGCGTTAATGCAATCCTTTGGGTTCGATGAACCGGGAGGTCTTTTCGTAATCCAGGGAGGAGCGTTGGGTTGGGCGATGCCCGGATCCTTGGGAGTGAAGTTGGCGCAACCCAACCGCCCGGTATTAGCCGTGGTCGGCGACGGAGCCTCGATGTACACGGTTCAGGCACTTTGGACGGCTGCCCGATTCAACATCCCGGTGGTGTACGCTATCTGTAACAACCGGGCATACCGGATCTTAAAAGTCAACATGGACATCTATCTGAAGCGCATGTTGAGCGACGAGGAGCGAGAAAGCGAGTACATGGGTATGGACTTCGCCAACCCTCTTGACCTTGCCGCCATCGCTCAAGGCATGGGCGTGACCAGCGAAAAAATAGAAGATCCGTCCCTACTTGGGCCGGCGGTGAAACGGGCATTCGAAAGCGGCGGACCCGCATTAATTGACGTCAGCATCGACGGATCCCTTTAGAAGCACTCACATAGCCGTTGTCGTTTCCACGAAAGGCGCAAGCCGCAAAAATGCAGGGTTCCACATTTACGTGTTACGTGAACCGACCAGTAACGGTTTCCAGCAATACCAGCCCGGCGATCCGTTGGTATCCCCAAAAAATCACTGTATCCTTGCTATGTTCATTGGTACCGGTACTCCCGTTACCCAATGGCCGTGGTCGCGGGCCTTGAGCTAGTGGTCACACACGTTTTCGTATCACACGGGCGAAAAATGCTCAGTATCAGTAATGTTATGTATAGTCCCAGTCCAGAATCCGAGGATACCCGAGCCTCGATTGACAACAAGGCGGGCTCTATCGTAGATTGAGGTACTGTATCGCTTTGGAAGCGCCTCGGTTACCGTTGCCTACGGTAGGAGGATTAATGGTTACTACTTCGACCCGGGAAAACGCGCTGCCCCGGTTGGGAGCACAAAAGACAGCTCAGAGAGTCGCATCACCAGCGGTTGTAATTGGCCTGGGATCGACCGGTTGCCAGATTGTAAGACGGTTGGAAGAAGTTTCTACCGGTTGGAGCTTCTCCGACCGCAAGAGCCT
>CAZYBD010000129.1:0-5068 GCA_964645515.1 uncultured Dehalococcoidia bacterium
CGACCCCCCCCCTGCGCGCCTCCTCACTAATGCATCGTGGGAGCCAGTAGCTAAGTGCGACGAAAAGACCACGTCTTGAGACCCGCCCTCGTCGTGGCTGGACAAGAATGCATCGTGGGAGCCCGTCAGCACGTGGGTCGACAGCGCCGAGTCGTGCCTAGGGTCGTCATACATGGCGGATGTGGTCTCATCGTGAACTATCCTGCCGTCGGCCCCAAAAGATACAGCGCTCTCTAGCTCAATAGAGAAGGTCTCATCATGAACGCCGCTTTCGTCGTAGGCCGAGAAGAACGCGTCATGGGACCCGGCATCATAGTGGGTCGATATGGCCGCATCGTGGGAACCTGTCTGGTCATGGTCAGACAAGAATGCGTCATGGGAACCACTGTCAAAATGGCGGGACAGCAGCGCGTCATGGGAGCCAGTTTGTTCGTGTTCCGAAATAATAGCATCGTGGGAGCCACTATCGAAATGCGCCGACATAGACGGGTCGTGTGAGCCTGTTTGGTCGTGTTCGGAGACGAAGGCGTCGTGAGACCCGCCCTCGATGTGTAACGAGATTACCGAGTCGTGAGACCCCGACTGGTCGTGGGCCGAGACGAAAGCGTCATGAGAACCGCTGTCGTAGTGAGACGAAACAGCCGCGTCGTGGGAACCAGCCAGTTCGTGGGATGAAACGAAAGCGTCGTGGGAGCCGTTGCCGTAGTGCGACGAAAACGCGGTGTCGTGGGACCCCGACTCGTCGTGGCTAGATACAAACGAGTCGTGGGATCCAATCTCATAGTGGCTGGAGACCGCGGCATCATGGGACCCGATGTCGTCATGACCGGAGACGAACGCGTCATGAGACCCAATGTCGTAGTGGCTGGAGACCGCCACGTCGTGGGAACCGGCCTGCTCATGACTGGAAATAAAGGCATCATGGGAGGCCGACTCGCCGTGAGCAGAAAAGACCGTGTCGTGGGAGCCTATTTCATCATGACTCGAAACGAACGCGTCATGAGAAGCAGTACCTATATGGTCGGAGTAGACGGAGTCGTGAGAGGAATCCGGGCCGTGGTCGCCCGATACCGGGCTGGTTAACCGGCCTTCGGTGCTTATCACTACGACCGCCAGACCGAGAAAGATCAAGAGAAACCCGACTTTTCGGGGCCAAAATGAACCAGATATCATTCGCGTGAAAAACTCGGCGCCCAAGTACCAGTGCCGCGCCATTCGCTTTGTAAGCTCCCTATCAGAAGGCTATCATCGCATTCCCTTTATTACAAGGGCATGCAATTCCCTCGGTTCCGGTGGTTAGAAACTCGGCCGTAGAGTGCCTGCCGACGGACGAAAAAGGTCATCAAGACAGGTTGACTGGGCGGGAAAAAAACGAGGAGCTGCGAGAATTATAGAGTGCCGGCAATCGAACCGTCCATCATTTCCAAACGACGGTGACCGACCGCGGCCAGCTCAAGATCATGGGTGGCTACGATAATGGTGGTGGTGTTGCGAGAAGCTATGTTTCCCAGGGTGTCGGCGATCGATCTGGCCGTTGCGGTGTCCAACTCCCCGGTCGGTTCATCGGCAAATATCACCTCCGGGTTGGAGACCAAGGCCCGGGCTACTGAGACCCTCTGCTGCTCTCCTCCAGATAGCTCATAGGGGCGATGCCGGGCCCGAGGTCCCAGACCAACCGACTCCAGCACTTCTTGGGCTCGCCGACGCCTCTCCCGCCACGGCACTCCGACGATATGAAGTGGCAACTCGACATTCTCTTGAGCCGACAGCAGCGGCATCAGTCCGAAGGACTGGAACACGAACCCGATCTTACTCCGGCGCAGCTCCACTAATTCTTTCCCCGTCAAACTTGCCAGGTCGACGCCCTGGAACAGGACCATTCCGCTGGTGGGATTATCCAGGCCTGAGAGCAGGTTCAGCAGGGTGGTCTTACCCGACCCCGAACGGCCGGTCAGCACTAAAAACTCGCCGCGTTTAACCTCCAGGTCTACCGCGTCCACTGCCGTCACCGCCGAGGCTCCGGATCCAAACACGCGGCAGGCCGCCTTCGCGGATATTACACACCTGTAGGTTTCGCCCGCGTAGTGGCTCTGGTAATCGCGGCTCAAGATGCCTCGGATCCCTCGTCAGGCTCCGGGACATTGGACGGCCTTCTTCGACCGTCGCGAGGACGGATCGTTACCCGGTCGCCCTCCAATTCTACCTTGGCCAGTCCGCGTTGCCGGAAACGCTCCGCAACCTCTTGGGGCAACTGTAGGCGCCCAGCTTCGTCCACCACCAGGTATTCGTCGTCCACAGTGCTCTCACCGAGCTCCAACAAGGGAGTGGAATAGACCTCAGAACTGATACGGCCATCGCGAATATGAACGACACGGTCCACAAATCTCGAAACCCCCGGATAGTGGGTCACAATGACGATCGTAACTCCCAGAGAACGGTTCAGGCTGCGCAGCAACTCCAGGGCCTGGTCTGCCGTTGCGGTATCAAGTTCTCCCGTCGGTTCGTCGGCCAGCAGCAGCGCCGGCCCGTTGGCCAGAGCGACTCCGATCGCCACTCTTTGTTGTTCGCCGCCGGAGAGTTCGTAAGACATACGGGCTGACTTACCATCAAGTCCCAGCGTCTCCACCAGCTCCAGTCTCCTGGAGCGGCGGGCGCCCGCGTCTCGCCCGGCCAGCGCCATGGGGAGCTCGATATTTTCGGCCACGTTCAGGTAGGGGACCAGGTTCCGGGCTGTGGCCTGCCAAACAAAGCCCACTTCGTCCCGACGGTACCGCACCAGGTCCGCGTCCGACATATCCAAGAGGTCGCGGGCGCCCACGCGGACCTGCCCTGCGGAAGGCCGGTCCAGGCCTGCCAGGATGTTCAGCAGGGTGCTCTTGCCGCTGCCACTGGCCCCGACGATGGCGATCAGTTCCCCCTGGGCTACTCCCAGATTCAGACCCCGAAGAGCCACTACTTCCAGGTCGGCCCTTTTGTAGATCTTAAATAGGTCTCGGCAATCTATATAAGTCTCGCCGCCGCCCGTACCGTGGACCGTTGCCATCACGCTTCTCCCATACGGAGCACCCGTTGGAGCCGGATTCGTGAACTGAGCCAGGCCAGCCACAACACAGTGGCGGCCGTTATCACAGCTAGCACCAGGTACGATATCAGCAGGATCTGCCAGTCGGTGGTCAAGACCATCGACGGCGCGACCTTGCCTCCGTCTTCAGCTACCTCCATCAACGGCAGCAGGCCGGTTCCCATCAGGTGTCCAACCCATGTACCGAGTCCGACCCCACAGACTACCATCAAAAACAGGTTGGCCCATACAACCCGTTTCAGTTGTCCAGCTGACGACCCCATGGTCCTCAGCAAAGCGAATTCAGTCTGACGGTCACGTGTGTCCAAAAAAGAAAACAGCATTATCCCAGACGCGCTGGCCAGAGAGATGGCCAGGAACAGCAAGACCAACAGCGCACCCCAACCGGCACTCACCAACGGTTGGTTCACCTGGTTGGCCACCAAGGCGGCAGCGTTGTGAGTCTCTCTCACTCGGGCACCAGCTTCCCGGATTGAGGAGTCGATAGCGGTTATGGACACGGGCTCCCCGTTGGTGTCGATCCATAGTTCGTTTGGGCCGCCTGGAATACGGGTGCTGTAACGGTTGGCGGCCTCTGAGAAACTGCCCAGATCGACCACAGCGAAGGGACCGGCCCTCGGGTCCAAGGTTGGGAAGTATTCTATCTCGGCCACCGCCTCCACTAGAAGGGAGTAGGTGGACATTCCCAAAATCACTTGGTCGCCCACCTCTGCGTCGGCAATATCCAAGAACGAGGGGCTTAACAGCGCCGGCAGCGGTTTTGCGGCCCCTCCAGCCCTGAACCCCTTCAACCCAACCCCGCCTGTGGACCAGCTAAAGCGGGCGGAAGAGCCGATCTCCGCACCGGCAGCGGCCTCACTGGTTTCCAACCCGTAGAGACCTGGTCGCCCGAAGTCTTCGATGATGTGCCAACCCCGGCCGGACTGCAAATCGATGTTCTGGAAATCTACCACGGGGATTCCCCCAGAGCTCCGGGTTAGGGCATCCAACCGACCCACGAAGAAGGTGCCGGGCTCGGCCGCCGTGAACTCGTTGTTTACATGAAAGGACATGAGGGTATATGGCGGCATCAACCGTAGGTTGATAGGCCGAGCCAGACCTCCTCGCCCTCCCAGCGCTTGGGGTGATAAGTCCCAGGCTAAACGGCGCCACCCCGAGTAATTTAACTGTCCGATCCAAGCATCGAAGTATTGTCCGGTAGAATCATGTAGGCGGGCCCAGAGGTTCATAGAATTGGACCCGCTTCCCGGCCGGACCCACAGCGCGAGACTGGTGGCGTCGAGTGGCAACGGAATCCCGTCATAGGCAGGGTCCACCGGCACATCTGGCAGGAGCATCTGGGTCAGGGCTTCCAGCGACCGTCCGTGGGCGAAGTCGTCTCTAAACCAGGCAACCTCGGATATGCGCTGAGCATCCACAGCTAAAAGCGTTCCAACTGTGCTAAATCCGGCAGCAGTCGGGTGCGCTGTGGTCCTGAAAACGTCGGCAGCTGCCTGAACTCCAGGAAGACCGTCTACGGCACCCGCGATTCTGTCCGGCCCGTCGGCCCGGTCTCCGCCGCTGTGCAGCAGGCGCAGATCGGCGCCCGCCTTGTAGAGGGCCCGCTCTTCCTGGTTGCGCTCCAGGGTTGCAGAAAATGCACTGCCCATCACCCCCAGTGCGGTCGCCATAATTAGCAGCACTATCAAAACGCTCGGCACCATTGGGTCTCTGGCAAGGTGCCTCAACGAGTGCACCAGCCACGACGGTCCTACGGGCTCAACCCCCCGCGATAAAAAGGCGGCAAACCAAGGAAAAACCCGCATGATAACCAGTCCGACTGCCATCAGTCCGAATACCGGCCCCAGGAGCAAGCTGTAGTCCAGCTTCAGTTCCTGAGTCCCCACCGCCTGCACCAGAAAAGCGCCCCTGCTCTGAATCTGCCACCAAAGAAGGCCGATCAAGGCCATCAAAATCAGGTCCAAATTGTAGCGGTGCAAAAAGGAT
>CAZYBD010000130.1:0-23278 GCA_964645515.1 uncultured Dehalococcoidia bacterium
CAACTGTATGATAATGACTTTGATGCCGATTTGTCAGCGAATCTTGTTATTGTTTGAGCTAGGACGAAGCGAGAACCACCGACTAACAGCTAAAGGCCCCTACTGACCTCATATACGGTGATCTTGTCTTCTTGTTGAAGAGTGAGTCCAATGTCGTCAAGTCCGTTGATCAGTAGGTAACGACGGGCGGCATCGATCTCGAACGAAATCGATACCTCCTCGTCCTCGTCCCAAACCCTCTTTCCTTCCAAATCGACTGTCAGGTTGACACCTGGCTTGGACTGTGCTTTCTCCATGATTTCCCGGACCTGTTCCTCGGGCAGTCGCAATGGTAATACGCCGTTTTTGAAGCAGTTATTGTAGAAAATATCGGCGAAACTGGGGGCGATAATGCAACGTATACCGTAGTCTCGCAGAGCCCAAGGGGCATGCTCCCTTGACGAGCCACACCCGAAATTTCTGCCGGACACCAAGACTTGAGCGCTGTTGTATTCAGGCCGGTTGAGCACGAATTCTGGTCTCGGATCCCCATTCTCGTTGTAACGCCAAGTGGAGAAGAGAGCTTTCTCAAAGCCGTTTCGCTCGATACTCTTTAAAAAGACAGCAGGGATAATCTGGTCTGTGTCCACGTTGACGCGGTCCAGAGGCGCGACTATACCGGTTAGTTTGGTAAACGGGTCCATGACGACTCCTTACTCGGTTAACGTGTTGAGGGCAATCGCAATCCGAAAAGGTAGAGGCTACCGCGCCAACCGCCACTCGCAGGAAACTTTTCTGAATTGCGCTACTTTTTCTCTTTTCGACGCCCGGATTTCATCCCTGCTCGCTTTCCGCGAGAATTTCATTAGACTTATACCAGAGTTACAGAACTTCCAGGCAGTAACCGCATTTGCCAATGTATCTTCCCAGTCTGCGCTTCTGAGATGGACATGGTCGACGCTGAGTTGGAGCCAGTCGTCCAAATTCCGACCGTCGAATCCACAACAGAAGCAGATAACATGTTCACCCTCCAAGACCGAGTGAGCAACGGCGGTTCCAGTCATGCTATTCACCGCTATTGATCTCAAAGACTGGTTATAGATCTCTGACATCTACAAAGTGTCCGGCAATTGCTGCGGCCGCTGCCATGGCAGGGCTGACCAGATGCGTGCGGCCGCCCTTGCCCTGGCGACCCTCGAAGTTGCGGTTGGACGTCGAGGCGCATCGCTGTCCAGGGTCCAGGATGTCCGGGTTCATTCCCAGGCACATGGAGCAGCCGGCCACCCGCCAGTCCAGACCAGCCTCGCTGAAAATGGCGTCCAGTCCCTCTTCCTCGGCCTCTTTTTTGATCTTGGCTGACCCAGGCACCACCATAGCATATACGTCAGGATGGACCTTTCGGCCTTTGACGACCTCTGCAGCGGCTCTTAAGTCCTCCAATCGGGCGTTGGTGCAGGCCCCGACAAAAATGCGATCGATCTTTATGTCCTGGATGGGCATCCCAGGTTTGAGGTCCATGTACTGCAGCGCCCTCGCCGCCGATTCCCGCTCTGACTCTTCTTGGAAGCTGTTCGGGTCGGGCACACGGCCGCTGATGGGAGCTACCATCCCTGGATTGGTGCCCCAGGTGACAAACGGCTCCAAATCAGCGGCCCTTATTACTACGGTCTTATCGTATTTGGCATCGGGGTCGGTGGCTAGTTGGCGCCAATTTTCCACGGCCGCGTCGAACTCGGCTCCTTGTGGCGCGAACTGTCGGCCCCGGAGGTAGTCGAACGTAGTTTGGTCAGGGGCGATCATCCCGGCGCGAGCGCCGGCTTCGATACTCATGTTACAAACAGTCATACGGCCGTCCATGGATAACGACCTGATCGCCTCGCCGGTATACTCGATCACGTGGCCTACTCCGCCGTTGACTCCTATACGTCCGATAATACCCAGTATGACGTCCTTCGCCGTGACGCCGGGCGGCAGCGTGCCGTTAACCCGGACTTCCATGGTGTCTGGCCTGAATTGACGCAGCGTCTGCGTTGCCAGGACGTGCTCAACCTCCGAGGTCCCGATGCCGATGGCCAAAGCACCCAGCGCACCGTGGGTGGACGTATGGCTGTCTCCGCAGACGATGGTCTTGCCGGGCTGCGTATACCCCAAGTCAGGTCCAATGATGTGTACGATCCCTTGAAGCGGGCTGAAACGATCGTACAACGTCACCCCAAACTCCTCGCAGTTTCGGGTCAGGGCGTCCAGTTGTTTCTTGGAAATTTCGTCCGTCACCGGCAGTGAAAGGTCCCAGGTGGGGGTATTGTGGTCGGCAGTCGCCACCGTAAGGTCGGTGCGTCGCACCTTACGTCCCTCCATTCGGAGGCCGTCGAACGCCTGGGGTGAGGTCACTTCGTGAACCATGTGCAGATCGATATATATGATTGAGGGTTCGCCTGGCTCTTGGTGAACTACGTGGGCGTCCCAGATCTTCGCGAACATTGTCTTAGGAGGCATTGAATTCCATCTCCTGCCAATTCTTTCAGCTTGTCCCGTACCCGTTCCGCTTGTAACAGCCACAGGGGCTAAAACCGGGCCGTATTATAGCACCGAACGTGGTGAGTGAGGCCCTAATAGTCAAATGGGGGAGCCCTCACCCTGGACTTCTCCTAGAGGGAGAGGGGCCTAATGAGCCAAGGGACGACGGGCAGACGAGGCACCGGCTAGATGTTACACTGGAAGTCGAGCGAACTATCCGCTCTGACCGCTTCGGCGGTCCACCGGGAACCACCAAGCAAACTTCCACCGCTCCATACCACATTGTCATTTGGGGCGGCTGGCAGGCGATCAACAAAGAAACTTTCCGGAGGACTGTTTCATGCCCTCGAACGATGCCGTCACGCTGCCCAGAACGATACGTCCGTCCAAATACCGGCTGACGTTACAACCCGATATCGACGACTTCACTTTCCAAGGGAGTCAAATCGTCGATATCGAAATTTTAGAACCCACCAGACAGATAGTCTTAAATGCCATCGACTTGGAGATCGTCGCCACAAGACTTCGTCGAGGCGAGACCACCACCGTCAGCCGCTCTGTGTCATTGGACGATGCGGCCCAGACAGCCACATTGGATTTCGGCGAGAGCCTTCCGGCGGGGCCGGCCCAACTGGAAATGGAGTTCACCGGCACCCTTAACGACAAGCTCATTGGTTTCTATCGGTCCGAGTACACCACCGCGGACGGGGAAAGCCGCTACTTAGCTACAACACAGTTCGAGGCCACCGACGCCCGCAGAGCTTTCCCTTGTTGGGACGAACCGGCTCACAAGGCAATATTCGAGGTCACCCTTGTTTTCTCCGACGAGTACCAAGCCGTTTCGAATACACCGCCAGTGGAAGAGACGTCGCCTGGAGCGGGTCTGAAATCGATTCGCTTTGCCGAGACCCCGGTTATGTCAACTTATTTGTTGGCCTTCATCGTGGGTGACCTGGTAACGGTGGAGCAGACCGCCCCGAACGGCACCAGGGTCGGAATCTGGACCACCCCCGGCAAAGAAAAACAAGCTCAGTTCGCCTTGGATACATCGGTGCAACTGCTAGAGTATTTCAACGATTATTTCGGCATCCCGTACCCGTTGGCCAAGCTGGACCATATCGCCATACCGGACTTTGCCGCTGGGGCCATGGAAAACTGGGGGGCCATCACTTATCGGGAGACAGCATTATTAGTCGACCCAGAGAACTCGTCCGCGGTCACCCGTCAGCGCGTGGCGGAAGTCGTGGCTCACGAGATGGCCCATATGTGGTTCGGCGACCTTGTGACCATGGAGTGGTGGGACGACCTCTGGCTGAACGAGAGTTTTGCTTCCTGGATGGGCACCAAGGCTGTAGACTGGCTATTCCCCGACTGGCAGATGTGGACCCAGTTTGTCAACATGGATACCAACCGGGCTCTGAGCCTGGACGGCTTGAAAAACTCCCACCCGATCGAACAAGAGGTCATAAACCCGGCGCAGGTCAGCCAATTATTCGACGCCATTAGCTATAGCAAGGGCGCGTCGGTCATCAGGATGTTGGAGCAATTCCTAGGACCCGAAACCTTCCGCAAGGGCCTGAACCGTTATCTCTCTGAACATATGTACGACAACGCCAGGACGAAGGACCTTTGGGCGGCTCTGGAAACTGCGTCTGGCCAGCCGGTAACATCTATCATGGACTCTTGGGTCAAGCAGATGGGTTACCCGGTGCTTCAGGTCGAGGCTCTAAGGACTCAAGATGGGGTCCAACTAGCCGTTTCCCAAGAACGATTCGTTTACGACCGGCTTATGGGTCAAAACGAACCAGACCCAGAGGTCTGGCACGTTCCGGTAACCGTGAGATACGGAGCAGAGGAGTCGACAGGCACGATAATGGAAGGCCGCCAAGCCCAACTGGAAGTCCCCACTCCAACGGGCGGCTGGTTCAAGGTAAACTCACGTCAGACCGGCTTCTATCGGGTCAACTACAGCAAAGAGGACTGGCAGCGGTTAGTCCCGGCCGTACAGTCGTCGGAGTTACCCGCAACCGACCGCCTCGGGATTCAAAACGACGCCTACGCCCTGTCCCGAGCCGGGATACTACCGGTAACCCAGTTCTTGGAGTTGGCCCGGGCCTACGGCAATGAAGATGACGCCTCTGTGTGGGGTGACCTCGCTTCCAACCTGCGGGATATCGAGCAACTTATTTCAACCGAGTCCTTCCACCCCGCTTACCAGCAGTTCGCTCGGGGCATCTTTGGCCCGGCAGCACGACGCGCTGGGTGGGTGCTGCAGCCAGACGACGGCCACCTGGACGCCCTGTTGCGCACCACGGTGTTAGGCCAGGCTGGTAGCTACGAAGACCAATATATGTTGCAAATGGCAAAAGATCTGTTCCAGAGCTATCTCGACGACCACGAAGCAGTTCACCCCGACCTTCGAGGGGTCGTCTTCGGGCTGGCCGGCCAGGGCGGCGACCAATCGACCTACGATCAGCTATGGGAACTGGAAGGCCAGACTGAGCTTCAAGAAGAGAAGATGCGCCTGCTGATGGCGCTGACAAGGTTCCAACAACCCGAATTCTTGAGCCGGACGCTGGAACAATCGTTGTCGTCGCGGGTACGCGCGCAGGACACTATCATGGTGGTAGCCGGAGTAGCGGCCAACCCCAAGGGGCGAGAAAGCGCCTGGGAGTTCGTAAAATCCAACTGGGCCGAGTTCGACCGGCGCTATGGTGGAGGTGGGTTCGGGCTGATGCGCTTGGTATCCATCTGCAGTCATTTCAACTCTGAAGCCCACGTCGCGGACATCGACAATTTCTTCGCTGAGCATCCCGCCCCCGCCGCAGACCGCACCATCCAGCAGGCGTTGGAACGGGTGCGCCTCAACATCAAGTGGCTGGAACAAAACCGCACGGAATTGAACGACTGGTTGGGGGATTAACACCGGGGCTCTGCCGGATGCTAAAATCGCGTAGCCTGCATAGACGGGTCTCAAATACATCAACGGTTGTTATGGATAAGAACGAAAGAATAGCCGCCCTCAAAGCGGCGCTGACTCAACGTATCATGGTTCTGGACGGCGCCATGGGAACCGCCATACAATCATTCAGCTTGGATCCTGATGATTTTGGCGGCGCCGAGTACGAGGGCTGTAACGAACACCTGGTGGTCACCCGGCCCGATGTTATCGAGTCAATTCACCTAGGACACTTAGAGGCCGGTGCCGACATCATCGAGACCGACACTTTTGGCGCGACGCCAGTGGTGTTGGCCGAATACAACCTGGCCCATGAGGCCCGCCGCCTTAACCGTGAAGCAAGCATCATTGCGTTAAAGGCCGCCAATGCGGCTTCCACACCAGAGAAGCCCCGATTCGTTGCCGGCTCCATGGGCCCGACCACCAAAACGATTTCGGTAACCGGTGGGATCACTTTCGAAGAACTGGCCGACAGCTACCACGTCCAAGCAGCCGGTCTCATAGAGGGCGGCGTCGACGTATTGTTACTGGAGACCGGTCAAGACACCTTGAACATCAAAGCCGGTCTAGAAGGCATCGACCGAGCCTTTGCCGAACTGAGCCAAGAAGTCCCGGTGGCGGTCCAAGGGACCGTAGAACCCATGGGCACCCTACTGGCCGGGCAGGACGTCGAAGCCTTGTACGTCTCTCTGGCTCACCGCGACCTGCTTTGGATAGGCTTGAACTGCGCTACTGGCCCTCAGTTTATGACCGACCACATTCGTACTCTGGCCGGGCTTTCCCGTTTCCCGGTGGCCTCAGTTCCCAACGCCGGCATGCCAGACGAAGACGGTAGGTATAACGAGACCCCCGAGGCGATGGTAGAGACTCTGGGACGTTTCGTTGATTCGGGCTGGGTCAACCTGCTTGGGGGCTGTTGCGGCACAGTTAACGACCACATTCGCCTTTTGGCTTCCATGGCCAAGGACAAGCCGCCTCGGGCGTTAGTCGAGTTCCATGAAACCCGTGTTTCGGGCATCGACGCCCTGCTGATAGACGACCAAGTCCGTCCCGCTATTGTCGGCGAACGCACCAACGTGCTCGGCAGCCGGCGTTTCCGCCGTCTGATCAACGACGGCGCCTTCGAGGAGGCTGCAGAGGTGGGGCGGCGCCAAGCCCGCAGCGGCGCCCACGTGCTGGACATCTGCTTGCAGGACCCGGATCGAGACGAGTCCAAAGACATGGCCCAGTTCTTGGACCTGGTGACGAAAAAAGTTAAAGCGCCGATCATGATCGACTCCACCGACCACCGAGTAATCGAATTGGCGTTGAAACGTTTGCAGGGCAAAGCGATCATCAACTCGGTGAATCTGGAGGATGGCGAGGCTCGGTTCCAGGCGGTGGTGCCGCTGGCCCGAAGGTTCGGCGCGGCCCTAGTAGTAGGTTGTATCGACGACGACAAAGAGCAGGCCCAAGCCATAACCAGGGAACGGAAGCTGGAGGTCGCATTACGTTCTGCGCAGATACTCAACGAAAAGTACGGTGTGCCTATAGAAGATATGATCTTCGATCCGCTGGTATTCCCGGTCGGGACCGGCGACGTGAACTACGTTGGATCCGGTGCCGAGACCGTGGAAGGGGTCAGGCTGATTAAAGAAGCTCTTCCCCAAGCGAAGACAGTGCTAGGCATTTCGAACGTGTCTTTCGGGCTGCCCCCAGCCGGTAGAGAGGTGTTGAACTCTGTGTTCCTGTACCATTGCGTGCAAGCTGGTTTGGACATGGCGATCGTCAACTCCGAGGCGATGATGCGTTACGGGTCCATCCTCGAGGAGGAGCGCCGGCTGGCGGAAGACCTTATCTGGTACAAGGGCGATGACCCCGTCGCGGCATTCGCGGCCCACTTCCGGGACAAGGCCCCGGCAACCACCAATGAGGAGCGCCAAACCCTGCCTTTGGACGAACGCCTCGCATTAGCGATTATCGAAGGCACCAAAGAGGGCCTAGCGGACGACCTGGACGAGGCTCTGTTAGCCCGTTCCCCGCTGGATATCATCAACGGACCATTGATGGACGGAATGGCTGAGGTGGGCCGGCAGTTCAATGCCAACGAACTGATTGTGGCCGAAGTACTTCAGTCGGCAGAGTCGATGAAATACTCGGTGAACCACCTGGAACCTCACATGGAACAGACAGACAGCGCATTAAAGGGCCGCGTCGTACTGGCCACGGTCAAAGGTGACGTGCATGACATTGGCAAGAACCTTGTAGAGATCATACTCTCCAACAACGGGTACCAGGTAATCAACCTGGGGATCAAGGTCCCGCCTCAAGATTTGATCGAGGCTTTCCGTGAACACAAGCCGGACATCATAGGTCTCTCGGGCCTACTAGTGAAATCGGCCCAGATGATGGTGGAAACTGTGAGGGACTTCCGCCAATCCGGGGTCGCCTGCCCTGTACTAGTCGGCGGCGCCGCCCTGTCCAACCGGTTCACCCGGCTCCGCATCGCCCCCGAGTACGAAGGAATGGTGGCCTACGCCCCCGACGCCATGACCGGACTGGCCCTAGCCAACACCATCCAAGAAGCCGACGAGCGGGTGCAACTGGCGGCATCGTTGGGCGCCGAGACTGAGCTCATGCTTAACGCCGACGCCGTGCGCGACAGGGACGGGGAAGACGCATCTGAAGATGTGACACCGGCACAGGTGCGCCACGATTTCCCGATCCCCAGCCCACCGGATCTGCGCCTGCACGTGCTGAGCGACTACCATCTGGAAGAAATCTTCCCGTACATCAACCCACAGATGCTGTACGTCCGCCATTTGGGCTACAAAGGACGGTTCGCCGAGGCTTTGAAAGCTGGCGAACAGTCGGCAGTTGATCTTCAAGACTCGGTGCGGCGGGTCGAAGACCTGGTTCTATCTCAAGACAACATCAAGGCCAGCGCAGTGTTCAAGTTCTTCCCCTGCCAGTCGGACGGCCAAAAGCTGCTGGTCTATTCTGCCAACGGCTCCCAGGTCTTAGAGCAATTCAGTTTCGGTCGTCAGTCTCAGAGAGACGGCCTCTGCCTAGCCAACTACGTGCTACCACGACCCTCTCAACCGACCGACGGACTGGAAGGCATGGACTATGTCGGCATGTTCGTCACGACCATCGGGCCCGGCGTCCGGCAATTGACCGAGCAGTGGATGGCGGAAGGTCAGTTCCTTAACGCTCATATCCTCCAGGCCCTGGCCCTGGAGGGCGCCGAGGGCTTCGCAGAACTGCTCCACCAACAGCTTAGGCAAATGTGGGGCTTTGGCGATCCTGCTGAGAACATTGCGCAGGACCTGTTCCGCACCCAATACCGGGGCCGTAGGTTCTCCTTTGGATACCCCGCCTGCCCCAGACTGGAGGACCAGGAGCAACTTTTCCGACTCCTGGAAGTTTCGGCCCACTTAGACGTGGAATTGACCGAAGGATACATGATGGACCCAGAGTCGTCCGTGTCCGCGTTGGTGTTCCACCATCCGGACGCCAAGTACTTCAATCTCAGTGAGTCGGACATCCAACGGCTGGAACAACAGCTGGCCCAAGGCTAGCTGCACCGAATTGACCCTCACGCTCATGGGAAAGGGACCTCATTTGGTATTACACGTCGGGTGCCGGGACTGCTTTTAAGCAGAATCGAGCGTTGGCCGCTCTGACCAGACCCAAACGGAATATTCTAGAATTTGTACGTGGGGCGACCCACGCTAAATTGGAGGCGGCTTGGAACCCATTGCCAAGATCGCGGCTGACATGGGCGTCAAAGACGACCATGTTCTCCCCTACGGACGCTACAAGGCTAAAATATCCCTGGACGCTTTGGCTGATGGAAATCCCGCTAAAGGCAAACTCGTAGTTGTAACCGGAATCACCCCGACCCCCGCCGGCGAAGGAAAGACCACCACGGCCATCGGGCTAACTCAAGGCATGGGCCGGCTGGGACACCGAGTGGCGGTCAACCTGCGAGAGCCCACATTAGGACCAATTTTCGGCATCAAGGGTGGTGGGACCGGAGGCGGGCAGGCCAGAGTACTTCCTGAAGACGAGATAAACATCCATTTTACTGGCGACGCCCACGCGGTGGCCTCGGCTCACAATCTCCTAGCGGCCTTGGTGGATAACGCGGCGTTCCGTGGCACCATCCCCGACTTCGATGCCACTGGGATTCATTGGACGCGGGTCACCGCCGCCTCGGACCGGGGTTTGAGGCAAGTGGTGGCGGGAGTGGGCGGCAGCGGGTATGGCCCGCTTCGCGAGGCCCGCTTCGACATCGTCTCCGCCTCGGAAATCATGGCCATCTTGGCTCTGACCGACGGCCCGGACGACCTCCGAACCCGTATTTCACGCATGGTGGTCGGAGTGACTAAGGGAGGTGAACCGATAAGCGTAGAGCAACTGGGCGTCGCTGGTTCGCTGATGACCCTGCTGCACCAGACTGTAATGCCCAACTTAGTCCAGACTTTGGAAGGTCAGCCGGCAATCATCCATGCTGGACCGTTCGGCAACATAGCTCATGGCTGCAGTTCCATCCTGGCGGACCGCATGGGTCTGGCGTACGCTGACTTCGTCGTCACAGAAGCCGGATTCGCCTCTGATCTGGGGTTCGAAAAGTTCATGCACATAAAGACCCGGCAGAGCCGAATCCCGCCCAGCGCGGCGGTTCTGGTAGCCTCTGTCAGGGCGCTAAAGTGGCACGGCGGCACCCGGCGGCGGGAGTTGGAACAGCCCAGCATCGATGGGGTAATGGCGGGCGGCCCCAACCTTGTCCATCATGTGGGCATCGTGAAAAGCTTCGGTCTACCGGTAGTGGTGGCCATCAACCGTTTCGGCAGCGACAGTGCCGACGAACTGTCCGCCGTCAAAAAAATTGCACTAGAGGCCGGGGCCACTGCCGCAGTCGAATGCGATGGGTTCGCCCAGGGCGGCGCCGGTGCAGAGGAACTGGCCCAAGCAGTGGTGAGTGCCTCTCAAGTCGACAGTCCAATCACCTACTCCTACCCCGCTGACGCCTCGGCAGAGGACAAGGTACTGGCCTTGGCCCAAAAGATCTATGGAGCAGACGCTGTGAACTGGGCTCCGGATGCCCGGCGGCAGTTGGAATATTTCGAGTCAAAGGGCTGGGGAGGGCTGCCGATCTGCATGGCCAAGACCCATCTGTCGATTTCCCACGACCCGACGCTCCGGAACCGACCCCAGGGCTACACCTTCCCGGTCAACGATATCCGCGCGTCTGTGGGCGCCGGATTCTTATACGCATTGGCGGGCCGGATCGAAACCCTTCCCGGACTACCCACTAGGCCAAGGGCGCTCGACATGGACGTTACACAGGAGGGCGAGGTGGTCGGTTTAAGCTGATCTGAACGGAGATGGCGATCTTCTCAGACGTGGATTATCAGGAGGCACTGCACCGAGCCGAATACGACGCCGACTTGGGGGATCTACGCTATTGCCAAGACCTATCCCGACTGGTGACAGCCAACAAACCGATGGTCATAGTGGAAAACTTGTACAAGGGACACGGCTCCCAACTCCGCAACATTCTGACCGCCTTCGACTACCGCCTGCTCACCGGCAAATAGACCGCAACCACCCTACTGTTCATCAGGTATACTAAGGTATCTTTTTCGATGACAGGGATACCCAATCGTTTCAGGTCACGCCTGCGGCCAACACACCGGCCCCCGGCTGGGTGTCCATAGAGAAGAAGACCGAGTAGGGCCGTCTGAATTTTAGACCGTTACAAGACATAGCAAAGTTAAGGAGCTAGAAATGGCAAAATCACCCGAACTAGAGGTCGCGATCAAAAAATTCTCCGAGTTCCTCAATGTGGACGTTTCGCAGGGGCCGATCGAAGGGATGCGCCGCACCTACGAAAGGATCAACGACGAATTCTCCCCAGACGAAGGTACTAATTTCGAACGGTTAAGCGCCGGTGGAGTGCCCGCAGAGATGATTTCCCGCGACGACTCGGACCCGTCTAGAGTGACGATCTACGTCCATGGTGGGGGATTTGTCATCGGGTCGGTGCGGACGCACCGGGTGCTAATGAGCAAGCTGGCATCGGCGTCCGGAGCTAAGGTGCTGGGCCTGGAATACCGGATGGCACCAGAGAACCCCTTCCCAGCCGCCGTAGAGGATACTATTGCGGCCTATCGATGGCTGCTATCCCAGGGTTACGGCCCTGGAAAGATCTCCATCGCCGGTGATTCTGCCGGCGGGGGACTGGTAGTCTCGGCGCTGGTCTCACTGCGATATCTGGGGGAGCCCATGGCCGGGGCCGGCTGGTGCATCTCACCTTGGGTGGACTTTGAAGGATTGGGCAACTCAATGACCAGCAACGCCGAGGTCGATCCGGTGGTAGCAAAAGAGGGATTAGAGTTTATGGCCGGGTTGTACCTAGGCAACCGGGACCGTCGCACACCCTTGGCCGCGCCGTTGTACGCCGATTTGCACGGCCTACCACCTATGTTAGTCCAGGTCGGCGGCGACGAGACCCTACTGGACGATTCGACTCGTCTCACAGACAAACTGAAAGAGGCCAAGGTCCCGGTGGACCTGGAAGTCTGGGACGACATGTTCCACGTCTGGCACGCCTTCGCCCCGATCTTACCTGAAGGCCAAAGGGCAATCGACCGCGCGGGCGCGTTCATCAAGGAGACCACGGGGTAGCTATAGCTATCGGCGGTCACCGCTTAACTGCTGGCTGCAAGAGAAAATCCCCTTTCCGTAATGGGGGAGACTCCTGGAAGGGTATTCGGCACCAAAAATAGGCTGGTCCTGGTCCGACTTCAACCACAGGTCAGACCAGGACCATTTTTTGACACATTCCGTTTCCTCTTTCTCAAAAGAGGGCCTTGTCTCGCAATTACGCAACAACATGTCACCATGAACGTAGCGAACGAGCCCTGTTATTCGCGAATTGGGCCTCCCTCAAGGGAGGTCATCTCAGATTCCTTGTCGCCACATCCCTAGGAGTGACCGCTTTGAGGCAAAGTCGCGAAAGAGGTGGGGGGTAGCGCCCGCGAATGCCACAGATTCAGGATTCCGTATGACCGCGACCATCTGAAAGCTGCTGTCTCTCAGCTGTGGCACCCACGTGCCTGTATGTCCCAGACCGCCTCTACCCAGCCGTTACGGAGGCCGACAAAGCGGTCCCAGCGGCTGACCATAGCGTCTTGTTGGGCGGGGATTAACAGGAGCTGGTCACCGATTTTTAGAGAATACCCATCGGAAACGTTGAACACGGTATGGTCGCCGTCCATGGACACCACGGTCACACCGTGGCGTCCTGAAACCTCTGGCAGGCCGCGAATGGTACTGATGGCTCGGACC
The DNA here is from genome assembly GCA_964645515.1 of uncultured Dehalococcoidia bacterium. Lineage (GTDB taxonomy): Bacteria > Chloroflexota > Dehalococcoidia > Lucifugimonadales > UBA3495 > VXOI01. The sequence goes on from CAZYBD010000130.1 coordinate 12,794, forward strand.
CCGGCGTCACCTATTGCCACTCCGGACCGAGGCGTGCTGATGATGGTGGTCAGGACTTTGGCAGCGTAGTCGAACTCGGTCATATAGCGGTAGTGGGTGTCCATCAGCAGGTAGCTGCCGCCTTGAATTTCCGTTACACCGGAGATGTCGCCGGCCACATCGTAACTCCAAGTCTCACCGGTGGAGACGATTTCCACCGGGATGCCGGAACCCTCTATGGCATCTTTAAGGTCGATAACCCCGCCCATGGCACGCCGTCCTTCCGATATGCGTTCCTCAGGCCTGGGCTCGCCGTCAATCACTTGATGGCTCATAATGCCGCGGAACCGCAGCCCCGGCAGCCCGTCAATCTCCCGAGCCAGCGTGACACCCTGCTCGATGTCCTGCACACCGCAGCGCCGCAGACCAGTCTCCAACTCTATGACCACTCCCAGATTCACACCTCGGACCTGCGCAGCACGGGACAGGGCTTGGGCATTGTAGGCGTTTTCACAAGCCACCATCATTTCGGCTTGGTCCGCCAGCGCGCACAGGCGGTCTATTTTCAGATCGCCAATGACCTCGCTGGTAATAAAAACGCTCGTCACACCGCCGTGTACCATCACCTCGGCCTCGGAGACCTTACCCGCGCACACCCCTCCTATAGTGCCGCCGCGCCGTATCTGTCGCAGGGCCATGGCTGGCGTCTTGTGGTTCTTGCTGTGGCCGCGCAGCTTGCTGGGGCGGGTGCGGTAGAAGTCGGCAATCACGTCCATATTGTGGTCCAAGGCATCCATGTCGATCACCAGACACGGGGTATCCAGATCTTCCATGGGAGTACCTGGCAATGGGCGATAGTACTCTTCCATCAGTAGCTCTCTCTTAGCTCCTAGTTATCAGCCCTGTTCTAATCGCTGAACACTGATTGTGGATACCTCGCTACGCGAAGCGACCCCGAGCAGCCAGTGGCCAGAAGCCTTCCAGCTTGCCGCCTTGGACCGCCCGGATGTAGTCGTATTGGTTGATACAGGTGGCCAATTCGTAGGGCGCCAACCAGGCCTTGTCTCCAGGGCTGAGACTGCGGCGGGCGTCGTCTTCCAACTCCACAATGCCGTGTTCAGCGCTGAACCTGGTAGCAGTGGCGCCAGGGTGTCCCTGCAACAACGGCGGACCGTTGTCGGGGCCGGTGGCTTTGTGGCCGGCATCTAGCACCGCCAAGCCATCCACCGGGTGGCTAACAACTGTAGCCAATACGTGGACCGCTTGAGCCAACTGGGGAAAGTGTTCCTTCAGGCGCACATCCATCAGCGGGTACCGCCCGGCGCGCACCTCAGTGATCCCCGGGAGAGCGGTAGCCGCCGCGTAGCAGTGAGCCCCGCCAACGCTGACCACCGGCACCGCTAATCCCGTGCTTTCCAACAGGTCTTTGGCCTCTAAGGCGACCTGCAGATTGCGCTTGGTCTCATCCTGGTGTTGTTGCAGACCTTCACCTTTGGGCGTCGGGACGGTGGCCATGATGCCTTCGAGCCACAGGCCAGGCGCGTCGTTGACCGTTCGGGCCAAGGCTACAGCATCAGAGCCGGGATCGACGCCGCAAAACCCCATTCCAGCCTCGATCTCCACAAGGACTCCCAGTTCGACCCCAGAGGCGCCTGCCGCTTGGGAAAGCTGCCCAACGTTCCCGACGTTGTCGGCAGCAACGCTAACGCGGGCCTGACCGGTGAGCGCGCACAGGCGACGGATCTTAGCGAGGGTAACGACCTGGTTGGCCACCAAAATGTCGTTGAACCCGGAGTTGGCGAATACCTCGGCTTCGCCGACCGTGGTAACGGCCACACCAGCCACAGCACCACCGGCAGCCAGTTGACGCCGAGCGATCTGGGGACATAAATGACTAGTCACCACTGGACGGACCTTAGCTGCGGTACCCCGGAAATAGCCCTGGTAGGTGCAGATGTTCTGTTCCATAACGTCCAAATCAACCACTAGGGCCGGGGTATCCAGGTCTTCGACGGCGGTACCGACTGGCTGATATATGGGACGTTCCATTCTGCTCCTGCTCAAAGTCAGATTGCATGGACTGGGGCTGTGCCAAGAAGAATATCACAAACGCGGTGGGAAATAGGCAAACGCCTCACTCGTGCTAGAATACGACAACTGATCGAGGGAGGCATTTTAATGGCGACTCTAACTACTCCCGACACCGTGTCAATGGATCCCAAAAAACTGCAACAGGTTACCGACCTCTTCCACCAGCAAATCGCCAGCGGCCTGCACCCAGGGGCCGGTCTTGCAGTTTACCGTTACGGCAGGTTGGTCTTGGACGTCAACGGCGGAGTCGCCGACAGTGAAACCGGCCGGCCGGTGGCCGACGATACGATGTTCGTGTTGTTCTCATCCACCAAGCCCTTAGCGGCAGCCTGTGTATACATGCTAAAAGAGCGCGGGCGGTTGGAATGGGACGACGCCGTGGCCAAATACTGGCCCGAGTTCGCGGCTAACGGCAAAGGTGCGGTGACGGTCCGACACCTGTTGAGCCACCGCGCCGGTTTCCCAACGACGCCGGGGAACTTGCCCTGGACCGATTGGGCCGATTGGAGCAAAGTCACCCGGGCAATGGAGCAGGCACCCTCCACGACCCCGGCCGGAGAGGTGATGGCCTACCACCCGATCAACTACGGGTGGGTCATCGCAGAACTTGTACGCCGAGTCGACGGGCGAACCTTCGACAAGTTCCTTGCCCAGGACCTAGCCGCTCCGTTGCAGATGGATAACACCTACGTCGGGCTTCCGCCGTCACTGGACGGCCGCGTTTCTAGAATCCACGTTCTAGAACCCGAGGAGGACCCCAACGGTTACGGGGTTACGTTCAACCGTCCGGAGGTCCACCACGGCATCTGTCCCGGCGCCAACGGCATCGCTTCCGCCGGAGACCTGGCCCGGTTCTACGCGATGATGGAGCGTCATGGCTCTCTGGACGGAGCGCAGGTGTTGCGGCAGGAGACAGTTGACGAAGGGGCAACCCTGCAAGCGGAAGGCATAGATCAGACCGTCGGAGTGTTCGCCCAACGTTCATTGGGGTTGGCATTGGCTGACGAAAGAATGGGTAAGTCAACCGGTAAGCCGTTGAATACTTTCGGCCACGGAGGAGCAGGCACCTCCATCGGCTGGGCTGACTTCGACTCGGGGCTGGCGGTGGGATATATCACCAACGGGTACCGGGGGAACGAGAAGAACATCCCGCGCCTGACCGCCATATCCCAGGCTGTGCGCGACGCCTGCATCTAACAGAGGGCTGTTGTTTATTACCAGGAGATATCCCGGAGTTCGCAAAAAACCTTTTCACCGGAGTAAAACTCTGTGAAAAGTCGACCGGTGTTCTTGAGGACACGGACCCCATCATTCCCGTGCAGTCAGGAATCCAAGGACGTCCGTCCGCCGACTGATGCGGGACGTATAGCCCGGCCTTCGCCGGACTGACAGACACTTCTAGCGTAGCACTCGAGTTCGGGCGTCCAATTTATGGGATGCCACAAATCAATTGCGTCCGACCACGGATTGACTAGGATTGCGCCGTGCAGCAACTGCTGAAAGACCATTTCGGTTTTGACGCCTTCCTCCCCTTGCAGGAGGAGATCATTGCGTCGGTGATGGGCGGACGGGACACCTTCGCACTGATGCCCACAGGAGGCGGCAAGTCTCTATGCTATCAGCTGCCGGCTCTGGCCCTTGGCGGAGTCACTTTAGTAGTGTCACCGCTGATCGCCCTGATGAAAGACCAGGTCGATGGTCTGAAGAGCGACGGGGTCGACGCCGCGTACATCAATAGCTCGCTGTCACCTGGAGAGATTTCCAGAGTTCAGTCGCGGGTCAGGGACGGCGGGGTCAAATTGCTTTACGTCGCCCCAGAGCGCGTAACAACTCCCGGTTTCCAGAGGTTCTTGGCAGGATTGGACGTAAACCTCCTCGCCATAGACGAAGCGCACTGTATCTCGGAATGGGGCCACGATTTCAGGCCGGCGTACCGCGAGCTCAAGGGCCTCAGGCAAGCCTTAGACTATGTCCCGGCCATCGCGTTAACTGCTACGGCCACCGAGCCGGTTAGGCAGGACATTCTGTCTGAGCTGGGGCTCCGCCAGCCCAACGTTTTCATCTCCAGCTTCAACCGTCCAAACCTAACCTACAACATCGAGCCCAAGAAGGATACCTTGGCGAGCCTGTTACGGCTGCTAGAAAAGCACCGAGATGAATCGGCCATCGTTTACTGCGCCTCGCGGAGGGCCACAGAGGATACGGCTCGAGCGCTGACGGAGAGAGGCTTCGCAGCAGAGCCTTACCATGCCGGGCTGGAATCCGAGGTGCGAAGGGCCACCCAGGAGCGTTTCATACGGGACCGAGTCCCCGTAGTAGTCGCGACAATCGCCTTTGGCATGGGAATCGACAAACCGGACATACGGCTCGTGGTCCACTATAACCTACCCTAGAGCTTGGAAGGATATTACCAGGAGACGGGAAGAGCGGGCCGCGACGGCATGCCCAGCGAGTGCATTCTTTACTACTCCTACGGCGACAAGGTCAAGCAGGAATTTTTCATTAACCAAATGGAGGACACCGAAGAAAAGTCCAGAGCCCGGCTCAAGCTGGACCAAGTCCTGGCACTCTGTACTCTAACGACCTGCCGGCGCAAGTTCTTGTTGGAGTACCTGGGCGAAAAGTGGTCGGATGAAACCTGCGGCAGCTGCGATGCCTGCCTGCGCCCCCTAGAAGAGTACGACGCCACCGAGATCGCCCAGAAGGCACTGTCGGCGGTGGTTCGCACAGGAGAGCGGTTTGGCGTAGGCCACGTCATCAACGTCCTTTTGGGCGCCGCTACCAAGAACGTTGTCTCCCGGGGTCACGACCGACTCTCAGTATTCGGCATTGCCAGCCGGCACTCCTCCGACGAGCTAAAAGAGTAGTTCGCGTCGTTGGGCAACAAAGGGTTCTTGGAAACGGCCGTAGGACGCTACCCGACCGTCAAACTGTCTCCCCAAGGCAGATCGTTCCTGACTACTAGGGGCAGCCTGGTCCTGACTAGGACGGTCCACCCCGAGTCCAGCCCATCGAAGTCGAAAGATGTCGGTCCTTCCTACCCCGTAAAGCTATTCAAGCAATTGTCGGCGCTGCGCAAGCAGATTGCCGACCAGCGAGAAGTCCCCACATACGTAATTTTCGCCGACAAGACCCTCCAGGACATGGCCCGCGAAGCTCCTCAGACAATGGAAGAGTTTGGCCGCATCTCAGGTGTGGGCGAGGTCAAACTGAAGGACCTAGGCGATCCGTTTATTAGACTCATCCGGCGTTACGTAGAAGCAACAGGGATCCGCAAATCCGACAACTCGCCGAACGGCGATCGGTCCTCTCGGAATGCAAAACCCGAAATCATCGGCCGGACCGTCATGGAGACCGGCGGGTTGATATCCTCCGGGATGTCGCTCAGTGAGGCCGTCGCACAGCGGGGGTTGACCGAACAGACCATACTGGGTCACCTGGAGAGACTGGTGTACTCCGGAAGGCAGGTCGATCTGGGCCATCTTCTGCCACCGACTGAGCGCCGACGTAAGATAGAAGCGGCGTTCAAGGCCAGCGGAGAAACACTGCTTAGGCCGGTGCGGGGCATACTCGGCGAGGACTTCTCATACGCCGAGCTCCAACTGGTCCGCATGAGGATGCAGCAGGCAGACGGCGACAACTGGCTACAGCGTCTTTAAGCTGACTGCCTAGAGGCTAAGCCTTCTGGAGGCAGTCAGCTTAAAGACCCAAGGCAATGGCCAACCGACGGCGGTGGAACCTGGGGTCGCCTAGGTAGTGGTAGAGGGTCCTTGAAGCCGCGGTGTGCAGTGTGAGCCCATACTCGGTCATGCTACCCACTCCCGCATGTACTTCATGAGCAAAGTTGCAGGCCTGATAGTATCCCTCGCTGCCTACCGCCTTAGCCAAATGAATGCTCTCGGCTGCGTCCCGCCCAGTGTCCAGCTTCCAGAGCGCCTCATAGGCGGTCCACCGGGCGGCGTCCAGGGCGTTGACTAGATTGATCACATGATCCTGTACCCGCTGGAAACGGCCGATGGGAGTGCCGAATTGGATTCTGGTTCGGCTGTAGTCCACCGAAAGCTCGTAGACGGCCTGGCAACCGCCGACCTGAAAAGCACATAACACCGGCACGGATCTGGCGACGGCGCGTTCCAAAGCGGCCCATCCACCCGAGAACGTGCCGCCTAAGAGGTCGGCCTCTGGCACTGCGGCGTTGATAAAACGGACCTGGGACATATTCCAAGAGAACCCGGGTAGCCCTCTGGTCTCGACACAGGCCCCGTCGGTCGCCACAAGCACGAGTCCAACGTCGCTTCCATAACGGACGGCGCATAAGAAGTGAGTCGCTGATTGGCCGTCGTAGATGTAAGACTTAGTGCCGTCAAGGCGAATTTTGTCACCGTCCGACGAGGCCGACAAGCGGACATCCTCCTCCTCCCATCCATATTCAGCCTCGGTGACCGCCGGCACCACTCGCATTGCGCCACTGACGATCTGTGGCAACCACTCTTTCTTCTGCTGGCACGTGCCTGCTTCCAAGATGGTCAGGGCGGCCACCACCGCAGAGCTCAAATGGGGGCCAGGAACGGGCCCGCGCCCCAATTCTTCGAAGAGGACGCCGGCGTCGGTAAACGAACCATCATCCCCTCCGTATGCTCGGGGGACGAGGATGCCCAGCCAACCGGTACCAGCCCACCGGTCCCAAGGATCGGCTGGTACCGTTCCGTTGGAAGAGGCGATCCGTAGCAGGGTTTCCTTGGGATATTCCTGCTGCACGAAACGACGGGCGGCCGTCTTCAGCATTTCTTGGTCGGCGGTTAGCGAAAGGTCCATCAGGCAGTTAGCTCCTACCTTTCAGTAATCAGCAATTAGCTTTACGAAAGAGTTCCTGCCTTTACTTTGACTTCACGGCCGATGCCAATACGGCGGGCCATGATTACTTTCTGGATGTCGGTAGTGCCGCCCGGGTGTATGGCGACGATACCGGCGCGGGCGTGGGCTTCCATATGTCCGTCGGCGGCGCCCAATTCTGGGTCGTGGGTTAGAGCGGCAGGTCCAAGGATATCCAGCATGGCCCCGGAGAGTCTAAGTCCGGAGGTCTTACGCAGGTAAGATGCTTGGGGGCCCTCATAGGTCATAGCAGCCCCGCTGTGACGCATCCAATAGTTACGAAGGTTCAGCAGACGGACGACCTCCGCTTCCATATACACGTCCACAAGACGATCGCGGATATCGGGGTCCTTGGTCATCGGCTGGTCCCGCCGAGTTGCGCTCCGGCAGTGCTCGAACAGGTGATCGACTAGCCAGTTGCGAGCGATACGGCCACCGCTGCCGTGCTCCAATTCCAGGTGGGTGGAAGCCACTTTCCATCCCTCGTTTTCTCCGCCGATGAGGTTGAATGCCGGGACGCGGACGTTGTCGAAGAATACGGTGTTTTTCACTCCGGATCCGGCGCCGGACTCGCCGCCCGAAATCAGCAGGTCCATAGGCTGTACCGTAATGCCCGGTAAGTCCGACGGAACCATAAACCAACCCAGGTTTTCGTGGCGCTTGGCTTCGGGGTCGGTCACCGTGATGGTCCACATGAAATCGCAGCCCAAGGAACTGCCCACGAAAATTTTTTGGCCGTTTATAACGTACTCGTCTCCGTCACGAATGGCGATTGTCTTCACATTGGCCAGATCGGAACCGGCCTCCGACTCCGACAGGAGCTGCCAGGTGCGGACTTCACCAGTGAAAATGGGCGGCAAGAATGTCTGTTTTTGCTCCTCCGTGCCCCAGACCAGGATCGACGCGCCACCCAGACGGCCGCCGGAGTCATAGTATGGTGGGTTGGTCAGTCCATAGGAATCGATCTCTTCTTCGATGACCACCGCATGGTCCACGTCCAACCCGCCGCCTCCGAATTCCGAGGGCACTGTCGGCCAGAGCCATCCCTGCGCTCCCAGCCTTCGGCCCAAATCGCGGCGGAGCTGGTATTGTTCTTCCGTCAAGTCAATAGGGTCGGCCGGATGTTCGATACCAGGCGGGACGTTCTTTTTCAGCCAGACCCTGACCTCCTGACGAAACTCTTCTTGTTCCTGGGTGTAACGAGGTTCGAAATCCATCTAACCTCCGTGATTGTTATTGGTCCAGTCTATTAGGAATAGATTTGCGGTTCGGAGGGTCTCTTTGTGACCGCCTCAGCTAACTCGTCCAGAATGTGCTTGCGGTTGGGTTACCATGCTGGGTCAAGACTGATGTTATTGCTACTGTCGAAAACGTGGGCGATTCGAGCAGTTGCAACCACCTGGATTTCCAGTTGTTCCAAGTTCATGGCATTACCTATTCTGTTTTTTCAATGGAACGCAAGAATACAAAACCCATATACTTCGGAGTAGCGGTGAGCTGCACCGGTGATCTTGTTGGTTTTAGAAGAACGCTCAAACGACTTCCCAACGTCGGACAGAGGCCGGGAAAACCATTTTGATACCAAGATTGCAAGTAGGCCGACGACTTTACCTCCACGTGGGTCCCAGACGTAGTTTTCAAATGGCAGGCAACCCAATCATTCCTCACCGGCGGAGATGTCCCTCGGGCTCTATCTACAGTGAATTCTGCCAGGGCTCCACGGTTAGTGCTGCCGATGATGCCAAATTACGCCCACCTCCAATAGTGCGGGACCGTCGCCGAAGCCAACTCTGTGTCTCCTAAATCGGAGACAGACTCGGTCGGGCGAAGAGGTCTGGCATGGATCAGACCATCGGTAATTAGATTGTCGTAAGCCTTTGTTGAACCAACCGCCCCTAACGAAACAACAAAAGCCTACTGCGAGCGCAGTGCCCGGCCGGGCAGCGCGCCGGTGTGGCTACCATTATCAATGACCAGTTTCCCATTAACCAGCACATATTCTATGCCGTCGGGATACTGTTTGGGGGATTCGAACGTGGCGTTGGCCTGTACCTGATCAGGATTGAACACCACCACGTCGGCTTTCATCCCGTCGCGCAGAATGCCCCTGTTTTGAAGGCCCAGCCTCTGGGCCGGCATGGCGGTCATCTTGCGGATCGCGTCTTCCAACCGCAACAATCCTTCTTCGCGGACGAACTGGCTCAGCACATAGGGGAAAGTGCCATAGGTGCGTGGGTTGGGCATCTCGCCGGTCAGCAGCCCGTCGGAACCCACCATCTGCGCCGGGTGCCGGACGATGGTGCGAATATTCTCGGCGTTGCCGGTGCGGGCGACGAAGGCCGCCTCTAGGTTTTCTTCGATCAACAAGTCGCAGATCGTATCCACCATTCGCACGCCTCTGTGTCTTGCCAAATCGCCCAGCGACCGGCCCTCCCACTCCTTGTTCTTGACCGAGCCGATGTTGCTAAAAATGTAATCGTCCAGGGTAAGCCCCCACATGGGGTTTATCGAGTCCTGAATCTCGTCACGGATATTGCGGTCTTTGATACGTCCCAAAAGGGCGCCAGGACCTCCGGCGTGCACCCAATACGGAAGCAATGAATGCAGGAGGGTCGAAGCAGCCGCGTAAGGGTATTGGTCGAAGGTCACATCAATTCCGGCGTCCCGGCCCTCGTCCACCAGGGCAATCATTCGCTCACCCATGCCGTCAACCGGGTTGTGGTAGTGCGAAATATGTACTGGGACCCCGCTGCGCTGGCCGATAGATATTGCTTCCCGAAAGGGGTCCAGCAAACCGTCGCCCAGGGTGTAACGCGCGTGAGTCATATAGAAACCGCCCAAGTCGGCGACGGCCTGGGAGATCGCCACCAACTCGTCGGTATCACTATAGGCGCCCGGAGCATACGTAAGCCCAGTAGCAAAACCGAAGGCCCCATCGCGCATTCCTTGGCGAGCCAGTTCCCTCATACGTTCCAATTCTGGAGCTGTGGGCAACCGGTCCTCCCACCCCATGGCTTCGATGCGGACCGCGGCATGAGGCACCATGAAAGCTACGTTGCATGCGGTCCGGCCATCCAGAATGTCCAGGAAGTCCCTGACTGAACTCCAACGGACATCCTTGGGCGGAGGCCCGTTAAGGGCTGAAAGGTAGTGGAGCAGTGGCTCCAAGTTCCTGGGCGATATGGGGGCATAGGACAAACCATCCATCCCCAATATTTCGGTAGTAACTCCCTGACGCAGCTTGGCTTCGTGTTTCGGCTCAGACATCAGGACCAAGTCTGAGTGGGAGTGCATGTCGATGAATCCGGGGCAGATGACGGAGTTGGACGCGTCTATGGCACGGCCGGAGGAAACTTGGGAGAGGTCGCCGCGTACCACCGTCACCGAGTCGCCAGTGATGCCAAGGCTGGCGCGGTACCAAGTCTGCCCGGTGCCGTCGACGATGCGACCGTTCTTGAGCAATATGTCGAACATTGATCCCCCCTGTAATTTGGGTAACGCTTCAGCTGGAACCTAAATTAACATATCCGGGCCAACGCCGGG